>CAIVKT010000180.1 GCA_903906615.1 uncultured Bacteroidota bacterium
AAGAGTTTGTAGATAGCTTGTTTAATTTAAACCCCTAACCCCTAAAGGGGAACCATCATGCTTTTTTTGCAAAGAAAATAAGGGGAAGCCCCTTTAGGGGTTTGGGGTTGTTAATAATAGCTTCTTTAATTCTATCACTCCCTCCGTAGCCGGCATCACTATTGGTATCACATTCTTATATCGTTTCACCTCTGGTATAACCTTGTCTATAACGTATTTAGGCACTCGCTCCCGAACATAATCTACCAGCCCTGCTGCGGGATACACGGCAAGGGAAGTGCCTATCAGCACAAAAATATCTGCATCGTACATAATGGGTATGGCCGCTTCTATCATAGGCACAGGCTCTTCAAACCATACTACATGCGGACGGTACTGGCTGCCATCTGCGGCTATGTGGCCCAGTTGTATGTCTTCCTTTATCGGGTAAAATTTGGTTGCGTCCTTCTCGCTGCGCATCTTCATTATCTCGCCATGCAGGTGCATTACCTGTTTCGATCCCGCCCGCTCGTGCAGATCGTCTATGTTCTGGGTGATGATGTATACATCATAGTCTGCCTGTAGCTCTGCCAACGCTATATGGGCGGCATTAGGCTTTGCCGCCTGCACATCCTTTCGCCGCTCGTTGTAAAAATTGAGCACCAACTGGCGGTCTTTGCGCCACGCGCCGGGTGTCGCCACGTCTTCTATATTATAGCCTTCCCACAGGCCGTCCGTATCCCTGAAAGTGCGCAATCCGCTCTCTGCGCTTATACCCGCCCCGGTAAGTACCACGAGTTTTGGTTTGGGTGTTTTTACTGCTTTTGCCATGATGAAGTTGATGTCTTAAAGTTAAGGAATATCAGGCGGATAACAATGGATTTACCCTTGTTTTATATGGAATTAATTGTCAAAATACTTTATGAATATAGTTTGTATTCCCATATCGATTTTAGGGGGCAGCTTTAGACTTTATACTATAGACTTTCTACTATTTACTACCTACTTTCGACTAAATACTCTTATTTTGTAGAAACTACCCCGCTATAAATGGTATTCAGCAGTATATCCTTTATTTTTTACTTCCTGCCCCTGTTCTTCCTTGTCTATTACCTGGCTGATAAGCGGTTCAAGAATATCGTCATCCTTGCGGGCAGTATCCTGTTCTATTCATTTGGTGCGCCTCGTTTTATTTTTGTGATACTCGGTACCACAGTTGTTGATTTTTATGTGGTGCGGTATATGTCGGCAATGAGTAGTAAAGCGGGACGAAAGGCTTTGCTCTGCATATCGCTGTCCATCAACCTCGGACTACTCTTTTACTTCAAGTACAGCAATTTTTTTGTAGACAATGTAAATACCGTCTTTCAGCACATGGGCGTTAAAACCCTTTCCTGGACGAAACTTGTATTGCCCATAGGTATCTCCTTCTACACCTTCGAAACGCTTACATACGTAGTGGATGTGTACCGTGGCGTACACAAGCCTTTGAAAAACTTCTGGGACTATCAATTGTACATCATTCTATTCCCCAAGCTTATTGCAGGCCCCATCATCCGTTATCACGATTTTGCCGGGCAGATATATGACCATACCGAGTACGAAACGCAGGAAAATAAGCTGCGCGGCCTCTATCGCTTCTTCCTTGGCCTGGGGAAAAAGGTAATGATCGCCAATGTACTCGGTGCCAGCGCCGATGCCATCTTCAACCTCCCGAACGATCAGTTGGGTACCACCACCGCATGGATGGGAGCGCTCAGCTACACCTTCCAGATATACTTCGACTTCTCCGGCTATTCCGATATGGTCATAGGGCTGGGGCAGATGATGGGCTTCCGCTTCCCCGAGAACTTTAATAACCCCTACACCTCTGTTTCCATCACCGACTTCTGGCGGAGGTGGCACATCACCCTCGGCACCTGGATGCGCAATTACCTGTACATACCCCTGGGTGGCAACCGGGTAAACAGCAAATGGAGGCTCTACTTCAACCTATGGCTGGTGTTCCTGGCCTCGGGGCTGTGGCACGGTGCTGCGTGGGGCTTTATTATATGGGGCGCGTACCATGGCTTTTTCCTTGTCATAGAACGGTTGTTCCTCGGCAAGTGGCTGGCGCGTATGGGCAGGGTTGCGGTTATCTATACCTTCCCGGTAGTAATGGTGGGGTGGGTGTTCTTCAGGGTGGAGTATTTTCATGCCTCGCTGGGCTACCTGCATCGTATGTTCATGTGGTATAAGGATACCGGCGCGTGGCACATGGACCGCGAATACCTGTCTATGCTGATGCTCGCTGTGTTCTTCTCGTTCTTCACTTTGTCGGCATGGGGCCGTAAGGTGCAGCAGCGCATATTCTTTACCGATTATTCCATGAAGCTGCATATCGTTATGGCTACGGCTATGTTACTGCTGTTAGTTATTTGTGCCGGGCGCATTACGGTCTCCACCTTTAATCCGTTCATATACTTCAGGTTTTAGATCATGGGCAACAAGATAAAGACCGGTATACTGTTTGTGTTTTTCGCTGTGCTGCTGTTGCCGATGGTGCAGAAGGGCCTGCCATTCATAAAAAGCGGTGCGCTTAATGGGGAGTTTACAATAGCGCCCGATACTGTCTTTACCCTTGGTCGTTGGTTCGATGGCAATTACTGGAATAAAAAAAGTCAATATCTCAATGACAATATGGGCCTTCGCCCTGATCTGCTGCGGCTCACAGATGAGATAGATTATACCCTGTTCAAAAAGATACATTCCGAATGGAGGCTGCTTGGCGATAACTCCTGTGTATTCCAGGATATGTATATCTATAGCTACCTTGGCCGCGACTATAATGGTTACCCCTATATACACGAAAAAGTAAGAAAGCTGAAAGCCATACAGGATACACTGGCAAAGTTGGGCAAGTCGCTGATCTTTGTACAATCGCCCTGCAAGGCGTTTTATTATCCCGAATATTTCCCTGCCGAATTCAAAGATGCGCCCCGCAATACCACTAACTATGAGGTTTATACACGCCTGGCAGATTCAATGGGCCTCAACCAGGTTGATTTTAATAAATGGTTCGTATCCATGAAGCATAAAACCACCGAACTGCTCTACCCGAAGCAGGGCTTCCACTGGTCTGTATACGGCTCACTGCTAGCTGCCGATAGCTTTAATAAGTATGTAGAACAGCTCAGGGGCATAAAAATGCTGCACCCGGTATGGGATAGCATAGTTCATACCGATAATGCCCGGTTTACGGATGATGATATCGCTAAGTCAATGAACCTTATTTTCCCATTGGCACATGAGCGTTTCAGCTATCCTGTGGTGCAGTTCAAAGGGGATAAAGCTGCCGTAAAGCCCCGGATCATCTACATCGGCGACAGCTTTCTTTTTCAATGGATGAATGAAGGTGTGCTGGATAATACAAATGCCGACTGGCAAATATGGTATTACTACAAAATACTTCTTAGCCATGATGTGCCTATGCAATCGTGGCATATGCTCGATGATAACTATTGTATAGACCAACTCGGTAAGGCAGATTGTGTGGTCGTCATGTTTACCTCCCGCAACCTTGATAAACTCGCTAAAGATTTTATAGAAAAGACATACGATCATTTTTACCCGGCTCAAAAAAGTATAGCAGGTATCAGGTAATGGAACGCGGAAAGAAAATATTATTATTTGCTGTTTTTGCAGTGCTGTTTTTGCCTATGCTGCAAAAGGCTTTCTCATTGTTCAGAACCGAGACACTGCATGGCGAATATACACTCGCTTCCGATGTGGACTTCACCTGGCACGATTGGTTCAGCGGCAATTACTGGTACAACAAAAGCGCTTATATCAACGATCAGGTGGGCTTCCGGCCCGACCTCGTGCGCATCAATAACCAGGTCAACTATACGGTGTTCAATAAACTATACAACAAATGGGGCATCACCAATAAAGACCATTGCCTCATGCAGCCTCTGTACATAAAACCCTACTATGGTATGGACTATGTGGGATACCAGGTGATACACGAAAAGGTGCGTAA
>CAIVKT010000181.1 GCA_903906615.1 uncultured Bacteroidota bacterium
AGGTCTGTCTGGAAGAAGAGTTCTTTGGCTTGTTGTTTTTTTTCGTGTAGCATGTTGATAGTGTTTTAGTGTTTAGTGGGGTTCACGCAAAGAGCGCAAAGGATTGCCGCAAGGGGCGCAAAGTTTTGTTTGTTGTTGTTTGGAGTAAGGTCGCTAGGTTCGTGTGTTGTTAACCCCGAAGGGGTGATATTATTATAGTATTTGTGGTTGGTTATGGGGATGAACCCTGAAGGGGAGATTATTTCGTGTTGCGCCGGTGGTGGTGTTCCTCACCAGCGCCCTCGTGTTGGGATGCGTGTGTTTGTTAGGTGTTGTCTCATCCTCGCGAGCGCTCTGCGGGAGTTTACTTTTCTTTTCAGCAGCAAAAAGAAAAGTAACAAAAGAAAGTGCCGGCGCCAAAAATCGCTCCACGCTCGAAGCCACCGCACGGCCGCTCCCGCAATTCTGCGGGACAGGCTGTTTTGGCGCATAGCTCTGCTTCTTTCCTGTACGATAAAAAACACTATAGATAGTGTCATGGAGAGCCTCGTCGAGCCATGATACGTTGTTGGGCAGGTATTATGGAAGGTTTTATTTTGGGTTGATATTGCATGGTTTTGGGTTTTTGGGGCATAAAGGTGGGAAGGAAGGAGGGATTTGCAAAAACGAACATCTATGACAGCACGTATTTGTACTGTCATAGGCGTGTGGGTGTCTGTCATAGAAAAAAGAATGTGGGCGGGGCAAGGGTTTGGGCTGATTTTGTGTGTTTTTTGAGGGACTTTGCGGAATGTGGATAAATGTGGTGGGTATTTGGGAGATATGGGTGATATAAATTATGAGTAATGCTTCTGCCTGGGACGGGGCAGGCATGTTGGGATCCGTTTTATCCTGTATCGCGAGTTCGAAGGGCGATGCCCCTCGCTATGAGATCGTGCCCGTTCCGGGCGTGTCCGTATTTTGAGGTATCTATACCCGCTCTGTAAGCACCCCGTTAGGTGGTGCCACCTTTGTAGCATCTTGTGTACGCCCGTTGGGCTGCACCCCCTGCCTTCGGCTGGGCAGGCAGTAGCGGGTGCCACTATTCGTGTTGGGATATGCTCGTGTAGTTACGCCAATCGGGTTCCGATAGCTATCGTAAGGCAACCGGCAAGGACGTATCCTGGAAGACTACGCCCAACTAAGGGAAGACTACGCACTACGTTATGTTACTAAAACCCTATTTTACCATTACCAGTCTGTGCGCTTCGTTGAGCATTTTTAGGAAGCAAGTTTATCAAACCCCAATTTATTTCTTTCAGTCTATCAAAGTTTCTATTCCCAATTGCTAAATTACCAGCTTCCATCAGGCTTTTGGCTTGTTCCTGATCATTAAATAATTGAGGTTTCTCAATTAATCTATTGAATCTTGCTTCTAAAAATGCTGGTGTTCTCCAAAGGATACTGGTTCCTAAATCCAAAAGTGCTTCAATAGCCTCAATAATTTTTAAAGGTGTAATTGCATTCAGAAATATTTGTTCGCGCCCTACGATTTCTTCAAAATTTTTATGATCTGAATCGTTACCATTTTCATCCACAATCTCTTTGCACCAATTTTTTTCCTCGAAATATCTTGATTTTAGAATAGACAATTTTTTGTCCTTTGTTGCATTATCTATTTCTTGGGCAATTTTCCTTTTATTATCTTCAAATTGAAATTTTTTATCTGTTACGTCATCGCTAATTAAATTGTTTGCATTGATCACTAAATCGTTTACTTTTCTTTTGAGTAAAGTTAGTTCGTCTGCAGTTTCATAATCTTCACGATCTACAGCTTCCTCAATTTCCTTTTCTAATTTTTGGTTTAAGGTATTGACTTCGTCTTGCAATTTCGTAACAGGTAAATGTCTTTGTGATAAATTAAATACTGTCGAAAATTGTTGTTCTGACATTAAGATGTCAACAATCACTTTCAAATCTCTGCTTTCACTCATTTCTAATGTAATTTCGATTTCTGTACCCCTTAAAATATCACGGCTTACCATATTTCCGTCTATTTCTATGTACCCTATACATTGGTTTGCCTGCGGCATAGCGTATTGAGGCCCTTCTAGTACATTGATTAAAATCTTATCCGCACTATTTTTTATTATTGATTTATGAAGAGGATATATTCTGCTTCTTTTTGTTGGGAGTATGTCGTTTTTCTTGAAAAATAGATCAAGTTTAGTCGAATTTATTTCCAACTCAAGATCGCCGTCAATTTCTAAACATATATCATGTGGCAATGGTTGACCTGCAACGGTGTATTTTCCTTGTGCAATTCCAATCAATTCAACATCAGTTTCTACAGCATTATTTTTACTATCAAGAATTGTAAAGTTGAAGAAATTATACGAATTTTTTATTAATGGAAGGTCTTCAGAAAATCGATGGGCTAATGGCTTCCTGCCGCTATCATAGCCTTTATCTTCTCTCGTTATCTGGTAAAACATTCCTTCAATATTACCATCAACTTTTCCTGCTAAAATTTCCTCTGTATCCTGTGATGTTTTTGAATAAGCTAACTTTATTTTAAATGCCGTGGTTGATTGATTTTTATCTGAATCATCAAAATTCTTTTCTTTTGTACCAGCGTAATAAGCAGCGCCAACTGCTATGGCGGTAGTCGGATCTATATCACATTTAATAGGAACTTGCAGTATTTCTTCTAGGTAGTTTTATTCAGAGTTTATTTGAGGCCAATTCGCTTATATCCCAGCCACCTTTTTTTGCGCCGGCGGTATAGGAGCTTTCTAAGAACTGGAGCAATGCTTTTTGTGGGTCTGCGGCTGTGCGCATATCTCCATAGGTATAGAGCGCCATCGGGCTTCCGTTTTGTTGTATCCATTTGGCGCCTTCGGGCTGCAAAGGCTCTTGGTCAATGCCATCGGGGGCGGGGTATGTATAGCTGTAGAAGGCGAGCTCCTGGATGTTGTTATCGCCGGCCCAGAATCCTGCGCTGATGACCTCGTGTGAATAGGCTTCTGCATTGACCTTGGTGGCGCCGGGTATGGTTGGCGCTTTATGGCCTGAAAAACGGGTGACTACGAGATCGAAGCTGTGCCAGAATAAATGCACGGGTGAGCATTTGCCCATAAAACGGCCACTGAATTCTTTTAAGATGGGATCTATATAGGACAGAATTTTCCAAAACCTATCTACATATACTTTATCGTAAGTGCAATGCTCCCGGTCATCTTTAAAGGGTGTGTTGGTTTCAAACTGATAGGGCTTTGCCAATATTTTTACTTCAATACCCAGCTTATCGAGTATTGCGAAAACCCGGGTATAAAATTCAGCTACACATAGGCCATCTTTCAGCTCAATTCTTTCTGTTTCGTTGTGATTGGTAGTGATCACTAATTCGTGCCTGCAAAAATCAAAGTTGATCTCTACAAGCCGGGATTGATAAGGCATCGGGCCTGTGCCGATGCCCCTTGAGTTGACATAGAAAGGTATGTTCCACCAATGATTTTTATAGGGCATCAACTTTAGCTTTATCTTCCCAACTATCTGCACATACAGGTGCAGCGTGTTCTTGGTGGCGCGCCACTCATTAAGTGGTAGCGGCGGTAAAACATCTGATTGGATGGTGAGTGTTTCCATAATTGAAAAGCCGAGGATTATTCGTAATCAATAAAGAGATCGTGGGGGTAGCAATACATCCACTGCTCTCCCGGTTCGGCTGAAATGATGACTGGGTGATGCGTTTTATGATTATGCTTAGTCATATGCATATTTGGTGAGGCATCGCAGCAAAGCGTTGCCCCGCAGGTCTGGCAGGTACGCAGGTGTACCCATTCGTCGCCTGTTTTTATACATTCCTCACATACATAGTCTTTCGGCAGTGTAAGCTCTTTGATATTGTCAATGTGTTCGCAATTGGTAGGTTGATCCATAAATTATCACGTTTATGAGTTTGTCAGATGTAATTTAATATATTTTGGAAAATCAGGCACAAATGGTTCCATATTTTTTGGTTCCTGTGCGAGTGTTGGGCAGGGGCAAGCCCGGCCCCTACGGCGGTGAAACAAGTACGGTTTTGCGTTGATCTTTTGTTTTTATTTACCTTTAGTACATGACTCAATACATTGCTTTTTTGCGGGCGGTAAATGTGGGTGGCAGGTTTGTGAAGATGGAAGACCTGAAGAAGATGTTTGCGTTGCCGGGTATTAAGAACATCAGTACTTACATACAAAGTGGGAATGTGGTTTTTGATAGCGCAGAAGCTGATAGGGATGTACTGGTAAAAAAGATAGAAACGAAACTGCTGAAGTCTACCGGATTCGAAGTGAAAACATTGATCAGAACAATGCCGGATATGGAGGCGATCATTGAGAATAATCCTTTCAAAAAACATGGGGATGATATGGCCTTGCATGTTAGTTTGCTATCGGCTGTACCCGATGCGGATAAGGTGAAAGCGCTGCTGTTGCTGCAAACAGAGCAGGAGCAATTCAGGGTAGATGGCGGTGCGGTATATATACTAGTGAAGAAGGGCGCTTATGGGGAAACTAAATTTTCGAATACTTTTTTGGAGAAAAAGTTGAAAGTGGCTGCTACCACGCGCAACTGGGCTACAGTGAATAAAATGCTGGAGTATAAAACGAAATAAGGAATGGGAATAGTTACCAGGAACATTGCGGAAGGTGATGCGGCGGCGGTGGCGGGGCTGTCGGCACAGTTGGGGTATGTGATATCGGCAGCGGATACGGCAAGGCAGATAACGCTGATGAATGCAAGCGCGAATGATGATGCGTATGTGGCTGTGGATGGCGATGTGGTAGTGGCTTGGCTGCATGTATTTTATGCCCTTCGGCTGGAGTCGGGCTCGTTTTGCGAGGTGGGCGGGCTGGTGGTAGATGAGCAATACAGGGGCCGCGGTATTGGTAAGCTGTTGCTGGCGAGGGCTGCGGAGTGGTGCAATGCCAGGGAATGTAATAGATTGGTGGTACGCAGTAATGCGAAGCGGAAAGAGGCTCATGCGTTTTATAAGGGTGCCGGGTATGAGGAGGTGAAGGAGCAGAAGGTATTTAAGTTGCGGGTGTAGGGTGTTGCGTTTAATAGGGCGATGCCCTATCCTATGAGATTGTGTCCTTTCAGGGCGTTGCCCATTTCGGAATTCCCTTCAAGCGTATGAGTGCCATAGCGCTGGATAATACCAGCACGTATTTCTATAACAACAGGGGATTTGACAAGTATAAGCTTAATGACCTGGTAGGTGCGATGGCAGACATTGAGATCGCTATGCAAAAGGACCCGGACAATTCATTTGTTTACAAGAACAGGGCGCTGGTATACATTGCAATGAAGGAGTGGGATAAAGCCTGTGCCGACCTAACGACTGCGCTGGACAAGGGATTTACACTGCAATATGGCCCTGATGTGAAGGAGTTGATCAAAGCGAATTGCAGTAATTAGTATGCAGTGGCTGATTTATACATTGTAAGGAACGATGACGAAATAAAGTACACCACCTGACTTGTTCTTTTCCATTTTTACGTTGTTGTAAAAGTCTTTAAATAATTCATTATTCGCAGATTTTACGCCTAGTAAAAAAGAAAAATAACTGCGCCATATGGTGTATTTTATTTTGTCAACGTTCCTAATATTGATCAGTTCAGGTATTCTTTTCTTATTTTGCGGTGATGAAAAAGATATTTCTTCTATCTACGATAGCCCTTCTCTGTTTTTCCATGGTTTCCATAGGCCAGAACACGGATAGTATGAGAAGTGTTGATGCTTATAAGTACCTGGATCAAAAGGAGTACGACAAGGCGCTGAGCCTTGCTGATACGCTGATAGCCCAATACCCGGGCTATGCCGGATGTGTGATATTCAAGGCGACTGTGCTGGGCGCTATGGGCAATGGCAAGGCGGGTAATAAGCTGATCAATAAATTTATGGACAAGGGCGAGTTGCACCCCAGGGGCGAGGTGTTTAGCGCTGCCTTTTATATGGAACGAGGGGATAGCAAAGCACAGGCGAAGCTCTACAGGTATGCTATAAGTGACTACAATAAGGCTTACGTAAGCGTAGGCAACAGTACTCAATTGCTGAAAGATGTGCTGATGGGCCGCAGCAGGGCTGAATATGCCATTCATAAGTACAATAGCGTGCACACAGATATGCAGGAACTGCTGGCGAAAGACTCAACGGATTTTAGCGCACTGACAATGATGTTTAACGCGCTGAACATGCTTGATAATACGGATGAGATAATGATATACCTGGACAGGGCTATGCGCTTGTACCCGGATTCGGATATAGTGTATGGCAACCTGGCCTACAGGTACCAGAATGCAGGCGATTATAAAAAGGCTATAGAGCTGAACAATAAAGCGCTGGAACTGGGTGGAGATAACCTATACCACTTCAACAACAGGGGATTTGAGAAGTATAAGCTCAATGATCTTGCCGGTGCCCTGGCCGATATTAACAGGTCTATAGAGCTGGGACCATATAATTCATTTGCGTTTAAAAACCGTGCGCTGGTGTATATAGCTATGAAGGAGAACGGCAAAGCCTGTGCCGACCTGCATACCGCGATAGAACTGGGATTTGCACAGCAATATGGCGATGAGGTGGACGAACTGATCAAGAGCAACTGCGGCGGTAAGCAGTAGTTTTATCGAAGCCGGTATTTTCTTATTTTAGTGTTGCATTACCCATATAAATGGCAAAGAAAAACAAGAAAGAAACAGAACCTGTAGTGCGGCCTCAAGCTGACCAGCGGCCCAATGCTGTGCCTGTGCGTGAAGGTAAACCTTATGCGCTAACGGGCTTCAGGATGCAGGCTATCCTACTGGCCCTGCTGGGGTTGGCGCTGTATGGCAACACCTTTAAGCATGAGTATGCTTTTGATGATGTGATGGCTATTGTAGACAATGAGTATGTGCAGCAGGGCCTTGCAGGCATACCGCAGATACTGACCACAGATGCCTACCAAAGCTACCTGGAAAAGAAGAACGGCAGCAACCAACTGGCAGGCGGGCGTTATAGGCCGTTGTCGCTGGTAACGTTCGCCGTAGAGCAGCAGGCGCTGGGCATTAATACTGAAACAGATGCCAAAGCAAAAGACGCAAAGCTGATCAGTGATATGCACGCACGGCATGTGGTGAATGTGCTGCTGTATATACTATCGGTAGTGGTGCTGCTATATTTTTTAAGGTATGTGGTGTTGCCCGGCCAGCCAATGGTGGCTTTTGTGGCAGCGTTGCTGTTTACGGTACACCCCATACATACCGAGGTGGTGGCCAATGTGAAGAGCAGGGACGAGATACTATCAGTGCTGTTCATATCGCTTACCTTCATTAAAGCATTCAGGTACAGGGAAGAGAAGAAAATGCGCGACCTCGTATTGGCGGGCATATACTTCTTTTTGGCGCTGCTATCGAAGGAGTATGCTATAGTGCTGGTAGTGCTGTTGCCGCTGTCGTTCTACATGTTCCGTAAGGAAGACAGCGCGAAGCAAAGCGCAAAGTCTTTCCTGCCCTACCTGGTGCCCTTTGCATTGTATATGCTGATGCGCATGAACGCGGTGACGGGCCCTGCCGAGGGCGCGGAGACCAATGTAATGAATAACCCCTACCTGTATGCCGACCTGCAACAACAACTGGCATCGAAAATAATGATATTGCTGGACTACCTGCGACTGCTGGTATTCCCTCGTGTATTGGTCGCTGATTATTCTTATCACCAGATACCCTATACTACTTTTGCCAACCCGCTGGTGTGGCTGTCGCTGCTGATACATGTGGGGATGATAGTGGTGATGTATATGCTCATCGTGCGCAGGCAGGTGCTGGGGTTTGCGATAGCGGTGTACCTCGGCTTTTTGTTTTTGGTAAGCAACTTCCTGGTAGATATTGGCGCACCTATGGGCGAGCGGCTGGTGTATCATTCGTCAATAGGGTTTGCAATAGTGGTAGCGTGGCTGCTGTGCAAGGGCTTTGAGCAAGTGAAGCAGCCGGCCATGAGCAGGGCAGGATTGGCAGGTGTGCTGCTGCTGATAGTGGGATTGAGCAGCTTTAAGACCATAAGCCGTAATAAGGACTGGAAGAATGAGGAAACACTATTTCTTACGGATGTGAAGACCTCGCCCAACAGTGTACTGGTGAACAACAATGCCGCCGCCTCTTATATGTTCATTGCCAAGAAGGGCGCGACAACAGAGGAGAAAAATAAGTGGTTCGGGAAGGCGGTGGAGTACTTTACCAGGGCGCTGGAGATATTCCCCAACTACTACCTGGCACATATGAACCGCGGGCTGTGCTACTACAATATGGGACATCCCGAGCTGGCGCTGCCCGACTGGGACACGGTGCGATTATACTCGCCCAACCAGGCCAACCTGGCAAGGTACCTCTCTATTGCCGGGCAGTATTTTTTTGCGCAGGGCATGAAGTACCGCAGTGCCAATATGCAGGACTCTGCGATCATAGAATTTCAGAAATGCGCAGAGGCCACGCCACAGGTGCCCGAGGCCTGGTATAACCTGGCGCTGCAGCTATACACAGCCAACAGGCTGCATGAAGCCAGGCTGGCGCTGGAAAGCGTATTGAAGTTCTCGCCGAATTATGCAGATGCGCAAAAGCTGTATGCGCTGGTGAAGGATAAGTGATCCCGGTTTACGGTGCAGTAGTTATCACATGCGAGATTTGACAACTTTTATAAAGTTGTCAAATCTGAAAGTGGTTAGCAGTTCTTGTATTTCCAGTTGCGGTCTTTGCCGTCTTGTATCCATTCTATGGCCTGGGCTA
>CAIVKT010000182.1 GCA_903906615.1 uncultured Bacteroidota bacterium
CGAACAAGGGCGGCTTCAGCATAGACTATACCTCCAAAACAAGCGGGCAGCTTACAGTGCAGGTGCTGGATGTGACGGGTAAGGTCATCAGTACACAACAGTGGACAGTGAGCAAGGGGCTTAATAACAGGCAGTTTGCATTGCCGGCACTCGCAAAGGGTGTGTACTTCACCAAAGTAGCATCGATGGACGGCTACAATGTGATCAAGATGATGGTGGAATAGTGGCTTATCTCGGGTCGCCGGGTATGGCATTCTCAGCCGGGTTGGCAGATCTCCTGTACCTTAAATATTCCATCACGAAGTTCAGGTCTTCGGGGTTCATTTTGAAGGCCACTGCATGGTTGTTCTGGTCGCGCAGTACATACTGTGTAGAGTATTTATCGAATTGCTTTTGTGTGAAATTGGGTACGCCATCCTTGCCTGCTGTGAAGATGCCGTGGCAGCCGGAGCAATTGATCTTCTACAGCTCTTTGCCTTTATTGAGTTGTGCATAAAAACCGGGCACCATTTCGGGCATTATATTGGGTGGTACAATGTAGCTTTCGCTGTCGCTTTTGTTCTCTGAGTTGTCAGCTACTGTCTTAGCCTTTTCCTTTGCGGTATCCTTTTTATGCTTATGCAGGGTGCATTGCGCCAGCAACGCTACAGAAAGGACAAGGAGCAGGGTTGATACATATTTCATAGCAGGTCATTTAGTATTCGCCGCCTACCTTCCGGGTATTAAGTTCTTTAATAGACGAGTGGGGTAGCTGTTCGGGTGTTGATTGAAAAATGATGTGTTCGTTAAGTGAATGAATAAATGAAATTAATTCTTTTTTTTCATTTGGTGTCAGTTTCAGCGAATCAGCAGAAAGGGTCTGGTTCTTCACTTCCAGCTTTTTGCCCACGCCGCCACCTGCGTTATAAAAGTCTATTACCTCATCCAGCGTATGAAAAACGCCGTTGTGCATATAGGGTTTGGTGTATTCGGAGTTGCGTATAGAGCCTGTGCGGAATGCGTTCATCATTTCGGGTGCGGGGTTGATGCCGTAGCGGCCTTTGTCTGCGCTCAGGGCTTTGTAGGTGGTATCTTCAGGCACGCCGATCACCTCAAACTCGGAGCTGATGAATGGGGGCTTTACACCGTTGAATTGCGGCACGTAGTGGCAGGTGCCGCACTGCGCCTTACCCATAAATAAGTTGAAGCCGTTGATGCTGGCATGGTCCAGCGGGGCCTGGTTATTCATCGCATCATCAAACGGGGCGGAATAGCTGCTGTAGTCGCTGTAGTAGTAAGTGATCGCGGATATGATGTGGTCTATGGTCACTTCATGCTCTTCGGGTGTCAGCTTCAGGAATTTATTGAGGGCGGTCCTGTATTCTTTGCAGCTCATCACTTTGCGCAGGATGTCGTTCTTCTCGCCGCCCATCTCCTTAGGGTTGGTCATTACATCCCTGCCCTGTGCCTGCAGGGTGATGTGCTTGCCATCGAGCATCAGCAGGTGGTTGTATACAGTGTTGATGAGTGTGGGTGTGTTGCGGGGCAGCCGGTCGGTGCGGTTGTATTGCAGGCTGGTGGCTACGCTGGTGTCGGTAAGGTATTCGTTGGGCTTGTGGCAGGATGCACAGCTGCGCTGGTTGTTGCCGGAGAGTATGGGGTCGTAAAAAAGTGTTTTGCCTATGGCTTTGATCTCGGCAAGTGTCTCTTTATCCTCTACCAGCGAATAGATGCCCTTGGTGTTTTGCGGGGCGTAAAGCATTTTATCAAAGATGGATTGCGTGGTATTGCTGAGTGTAAAATCGTTGTAGCTGATGGAGAAGGGCTTGTACTCCGCGATCAGTTTTTGGTTGATAGCGAACAGCGGGTTTACGAAGTCCTTGATGAAAATATAGTGGTTGAATTGTGTGAAATCAGCAGGCTGGCTGTTCACGAACACGATCATTTTTTCATAGGCATCCAGGTATTCTTTGGTCACGGGCTTGGTGGGGAAGGCGCTGTTATAGCTTCTGTAGATGCCCTTTACATCTGCTACCATTGAGCGCAGCTCGGGGATAATATTTTTGTTGCCGGGGCATTCAAAGCCTGTGGTGTATATGGATGCGAGGTTGAGCAGGTAAAGCCGGTTCGCATAAAAAAAGTGGTCAAAAGAATCGAGCTGGCCAACAATAGAGTCTGCTTTGAAAGTTTTGAGCGCATCGAAGGATATCTGCACCAGGCGCAGCACCGAGTCTTTGGATGCGTGGTTATCATCGAGGTAAATTTCGGCAAGGGAGAGGCCTGCGCCTTCGCGGCGGTAGGGCGGCTCAAATTTCTCGAACACCTCATTTTCCCACTCCACGGGCAGGGGGCCATTGATCTTGTTATAGGCCACAGGCTCCAGGTAGCGCAGCCAGAAGTCAATGGCTTTCAGTTTCAGCCGGGCCTCTTCTATATGCTGTTTTATGTCTTCCTTGCCCTGGGTTGTAGAAATGTCGGCAGACTTTATCTGCCCGCAAAGGATGTGTTCTTGTTGCTCAAAACGGCCTATGGCCTCGGTGTAGCTTTTGTGGTAGTTGCTTTCTTTTGTTCCCGGGATAAAGGAACAGATGGCAATGGCCACAATAACAAATATGAACCTGAATTTCTTCATGGGGATGTTTCAAAGTTCGATAAATGTTTTCATAGTGTCGTCACGCAATTGGCATACAATTTGCCCTTAATGTGTAACTGTAGGTAGCTCCTCCCACATAATTTAACCGATAGTTAATAAAATTTATTTTTCTATTTGATTAATGATAGGAGTATGTAAAACGCAAAACATACTAGTTATAAACATTTAATAATTTATTTATTTCATAGTGATTTTTTCTTTTTGAAATACGTGTATTTAATTTGATTATGATAATTATTATTAGTAGATTTGAAGTAAATATAGTGAAATGAACAATATTTTACACTATAAGCGTTCAGGGTGTTCAGAAAGTCATC
>CAIVKT010000183.1 GCA_903906615.1 uncultured Bacteroidota bacterium
GTTTTATCAAGTAAGCGTATTATCCACAGCTATTCCTGTATAGCCTACAGGCATAGCTTTGAGCCATGTGTGGATGTAATTTTCAAGGATTTTGTTGGCCTTTTGCTAATATAACCATTTTCAGGCAGGTGAGTGGGTGGTTTATAAGATAGCCACCCATACATGGCTGCTGTCATAGCCATGCGCGGTACGCAGTTTATTGCAGGAGTCGGTATAATAAGGGTTCATTACCCCAAGCGTATCATAAGGAGTATATTTATTGCCCAGGTTAAAAGAACTGTTTACAGTATCCTTATAGCACTCGCAGACAACATTGAAGCCCCCGCCAATAGGTGTCTTCTTGGTTTGGCAGGCGGCTAACAGCATACAGCCCAGGCCGGTAAAGAGTAATTTATTTTTCATTGTGTTGATAGATTTGCCTGTTGTATGGCAAAAAGTGTGCCATTTTTTTTGTTCAGAAAATTATAAGGGAAATCGTGTTTTTATTAATTTAGCATCATGATGAAAAAGGTCCCCTTCTTCTTGTTTTTTATTTTTCAGGGTATATGTATTTCCCTTTTCAGTGATGCACTTGGCAGGCGTAATACGAATTCAATTATACATGAGGCCCTATTGATAGCTACAGGCTTGCTGTGTGCGGCTTTATGCATTTGGGTGTGGCATCGTTACAAGCCTGACCCCAAAGGATCAAAAGGAACGATGTTTTACAAAAAGTACCCCATGTTAACCGGTTATATTATTTTGGTTGCCGGGATTATAGTAGGTGTGTTGCTGGATAGGTTATATGCATCAGGATTATAAAGACCACTTGCTGACAAATACATTTTTAGATAGAACGTTATGAACAAAATGGCAATGTTGTTATTTTTTGCTTTGCAGGGGATTATCTCTTCTTCAATTGGTATAGCGATCACCGACAGAAAAACGAATACAACTGCACATGAAATGACGATCGTTGGTGTGGGTATTGCTTGTATCGCTGTTTGCCTGTGGCTTTGGTACAGGTACAGGCCGGAGATCAGTCCAAATGTGCCGGTCGTATTTCGCAAGTACCCTTTGCTTGTGCCATGTGTTGCTATGGCATGTGGTATATCGGTTGGGGTATTGCTTACCGTGTGGTTTCGATGACCAGGTGACCTGCATTATTTCTACAAGCAGAGTGGTATATAAGTGTGTTTTGGGTGGCTACTGCACAGGATCAACGTTATAGCCTGCTTTTCTCAGTTTTGCGATCAACCCGTCATTGCCGCCAAGATAAACCCCGTTGAATTCAAAGAATACAGGCGCCTGCTGCATGAGTGCAGGCATGCGCGATACCCACCTGTTAATGGAGCCACCAAGGAATGTGGCGATATCGCCTTCGCTGAACATCCGCGAGTGGCGGAAAATATCATTCATCTGCCACAGGTCTTGTTGTTTGTGGGCCTGTACCAGGCTGGTCCTGTATGTTTTATAATAGTTGCTGCCGGTAGCCATTTCGGTGAGCGCCATGGCTACCTTATCATTGAATTGAATGGCATCCGCGGTTTGCATGGTTTCGTCTATTGTCTCCAGGCCGGTTATTTTTTTGCCGGCCTTTAGCGCCAGTTGCATCATTTGCAGGTCATACGATAGTGCGCCGGGGCAGCCCAATAATTTCTTAACGATGAATGGCTGCACAGCCAGCGGTGTGAAACGCTGTAAGTTTTCCAGGTCAACGCCGAGACGGTCTTTGGCATACGTTACCACTTGCGGGTACACCGCCGGTGAGAAATAGTCTTTCAAGTGCCTGCCATCCCTGATGGTAATGGCTGCTTTGGCCTTTTCTTTGATCATAGGATCTGCTATATCCAGTTGAAAGCATACGGTAGTGCATTCGTTCATCCGGTCTTGCATGGCCGGTGACCAATTCAGGTCGTCCATGCAGATCATATCGGTGCCACCGTACAGGTAGGATGATGTTGTCAGCCCATTCCCGCTGATGCGCCACAGTAGTGCTTTGCTATCTGCTTGCTGTGCCTGTGAAATAGAGGATAATGACAAGTAAGTCAGCAGAAAAAGACAGGTAAATATTCTTCGCATTTTGAGTAATTTGCTGTTAAGACTGCATTGCTGTATAAAAGTAAAGCCTAAAGTTAAGGGAATATGATATATTTTATATTATTGGGTGTTGACTGAATGAGTTCTGCAATATCCCTATAAGGCCATTCTATAACGCAAGCGCCACTCACTTTGTATCCGTTTTCTTACCTTTGTTATCTATGCAGGAGTTGCCGGTCATCAGTTCTATAGATATAACTAAGGATACGCGTGTAAAGAAGCCCGATTGGCTGCGTGTGAAATTGCCTATTGGCGAGAATTACCGCCATGTGCGCAACCTCGTAGATAAGAACAAGCTGCACACCATTTGCGAAAGCGGCAACTGCCCCAATATGGGCGAGTGCTGGGGCGAGGGCACTGCGACATTTATGATACTGGGCAACATCTGCACCCGCTCCTGCGGCTTCTGTGCAGTAGCGACCGGCAGGCCGGAGCCTGTGGACTGGGACGAGCCGCAGCGCGTGGCCGAGGCCATAAACCTGATGAGCGTGAAACATGCGGTGATCACTTCGGTAGACCGTGATGAGCTGAAAGATGGCGGCAGCATTATCTGGTACAATACCATAAAGGCTGTACGCGCACTGAACCCCCAAACAACACTTGAAACACTGATACCCGACTTTCGTGGCGACTGGAACAACCTGCAACGCATAATAGACGCAGCGCCCGAGGTAGTATCGCATAACGTAGAAACAGTTGAGCGCCTTACCCGCAAGGTGCGTATACAGGCTAAGTACCACCGCAGCATGGAGGTGATCCGCGGGCTGAAGGATGGCGGCATGAGGACCAAGAGCGGCATCATGATGGGCCTTGGCGAAGAAAAAGAAGAAGTGCTGCAAACCCTGCAAGACCTTGCCGATAACGGCTGCGATGTAGTGACCATGGGCCAGTACCTGCAACCAACTCCAAAACACCTGCCGGTAGTACGTTTCGTACATCCTGATGAATTCGCCTTTTACCGAGAAGAGGGCTATAAAATGGGCCTCGACTATGTAGAGAGCGGCCCGCTGGTACGCTCATCTTACCATAGCGAAAGGCACGTGTTTGCAGGGGAGGGGAGGAAGAAATGGCTGGCGCAGAATGGCTCAATGGCTGAATAACTCAATGGCTCAATGGACCGTATTTATCTATGGATAGTATATTCGATGAAATAGACAGTAAGAGAATTGCTCCGCAAAAGTTTTCGTTGGCAATACTCGGCTGTGTTTTGAATGTTTTCATGACATATGTAAGCTTAGTCCTAAGTAGCAAAAACAGTCGTACTATCGTAATGTTAAACATGATTATTGCCGTTCTGTTATTGTTTTCTTTTAAAAAATATTTAGAAAATTTTCAATCTGCAAAAGCTATTTTATGGACAAATATTAAAATAGCTATTTCTTTTTCTTATGTTCCATTAGCTTTGTTCTTTTATTATGCGGAATTTGTGTCGTCGGAAAAGCACCAATTTGGGCAGACCATTCTTCTTGCGGGAGTGTGTTATTTTCTTCTACTTGTTCTGGACTTTATTTCTCTTATTGGTTCAGGGATAGCCTATAAGAATTTTAAAAATGAGCCTACTAGATTAGTGGCGAA
>CAIVKT010000184.1 GCA_903906615.1 uncultured Bacteroidota bacterium
ATCATGATTATGAACCCTATGCCACCAAGCGGGATAACGAGATCAGGGATTTTCTGCATACTAAGGAAATATCCCTGCACACCTTCAAAGACCAGGTGATCTTTGAAAAAGATGAAGTGACCAAAGACAATGGTGAACCGTATACGGTATATACCCCTTACAGCAGAAAATGGAAAGAAAAGCTCAACAGCTTTTACCTGCGACCATACCCCACCGAAAAATATTTCGGTAACTTTTACAAACATGCCCCTATTGCCATCCCCACATTAAAAGACATAGGCTTCGAACCTGCACAGCCCGATGTAATATCTGCACAGTTGAACGAAGACATAGCCCGCCACTACGACAAAACCCGCGACTTCCCTGCTATCCAAGGCACTACCAGGCTAAGCGTACACCTGCGGTTCGGCACAGTGAGCATACGCAAGCTGGCTACAGAGGCTTATGCACTGAATGCCACCTTGCTCAATGAGCTGATATGGCGGGATTTTTACCAAATGATACTGTGGCACTACCCGCATGTGGTAACGCAGTCGTTCAAGATGCAATACGACGATATTGTATGGCGCAACAATGAAAAAGAATTTGAGCTATGGTGTGCCGGTAAGACTGGCTACCCCATAGTAGATGCCGGTATGCACGAGCTCAACGAGACCGGCTTTATGCACAACCGTGTGCGTATGATCGTGGCCAGCTTCCTTACCAAGCACCTGCTTATAGACTGGCGATGGGGCGAAGCCTACTTTGCTGAGAAACTACTGGATTACGACCTGGCGGCCAATAATGGTGGCTGGCAATGGGCCGCAGGCTCGGGCTGCGATGCCGCGCCCTACTTTCGCATCTTCAATCCCTATCTGCAAACGCAAAAATTCGACCCTGACCTTAAATACATCCGCCGCTGGGTGCCGGAGTACGAGCAGCTCACTTATACCGCCCCCATTGTCATCCACGAGGAAGCCCGCAAGCGCTGCCTGGCGGTGTATAAGGCCGCGCTGGATCGGTGAGCCTATTGGACAAAAAAAGAACGATGCACGTGATCTAACATCACGCACATCGCCTCAGCTAAGAATATTGTATGCTTGCTTAATGGTACACTATCTGCATGCCCAGGCGCACGGCTATGTCGCGCTCCAGTTGTGCGCCGCGGCTTTCCTGCCAGTCGGGTAGCAGATGCACCTCATCGCACTCCAGCATGGTTTTAATATCTGCGCGTACTGCGTCGTCCCAGTTACTTTCATTATCGTTCACTGCGCGTGGGTTCACTACATTATAACCCATGCCGGTGAGCTTGTCGGTGATCACGTTGAATTTCTGTTGTACATGTGCCTTCGGCAGGCCTGTAATTTTTCCGGCTACGTATGCTGTTCTCATAAAAATTAGTTTTTGAATTTTTCTCGCCCGCTACCCATATAAGCAAAAAACCATGCCACACCATGTGCGTATCTGTTACATTTCTGCCGTTATCAGGCAAAGATGGACAGCATAGTACGCATGATGTTCAGTTTCAGCGGATTGCGCTTTTGCTTTTTCTGCGTGGCCTTTGTGTTGGCCATAAATGTCAGCAGCATCTCGTGCTTGCACTCCTGCCTGGTTTTTAGCTTGCTCATGGTTAGGCGGCTTTTCTGGTTTCTACATAAAATAATTCATCCTGTACTATATACACCCCAATTTCTGTGAGTATGGGTGCCACGTTTTCTTTATACCTGTCGGCAAGCAGCAGGTCTTTTGCGGGTTCTTCCACGGTGCGCACATGCTCCGGCAGCTTTTCCTTCAGCCGGGCCAGTACTGTTTCCCAGCTAATGTTGGTGGCGGTTTTCAGTTGGGGCTTGCCCAGGCGGTAGCCTGCTATGCCGTATGGGGTACCAATGCTCCTGCGGCGTGCAAATAAAGTCTCTTTGTGGCCCTGGCAATAAGCCTGCGCCCGCTCAAAAGCCCTGTTCTTGCCTTGCGCCAGGCACATCAGCTCATCCTCATACTTCTTCATCACCTCATCCACTTCTGCTTCTATGGCTTTGTTCAGCTCCAGTTCCCGGTGTTCGGCTGCGGCATATTGCTGCATCGCCTCGTTAAACTGGGCTTCGGTTACTTCGATTGCTGTTTTTTTGGTGTTCTTTGTTTTCATACACTCTTTTTACCACCGGGTGCCGGGCATCCGGATCTATTCATAATAAATTCTGTGCCTGCATCGTCAGGCGGCCAGCGCGCCCATCTTTTTCAGCAGGTTATCCACGATCAGCACGGCGTATTTGTCGTGGCTGATGTCCATCATGTTCCACAGCTGCTGAAAGGCTATGGCCTCGGTGCCGCTCAATACCAGCAGGTAGGTCTCCTGTTCCTTTCGTAGCATATCGCGCAACTGGTGCTGCAGCTCGTCCAGGTATTCTTTCAGCAGGTACTGGTGCTCATTACGGGGACTGAATTCCTCAAGCATTTCCTCACATACCTCCAGCAGGGCCTCCATTCGCTGCCTGTTGATGTGTATCCTTATGCTGCTTCTTTTCTTAGCCATATGTTTACGGAGTTTAAAGCTTTATTGTATTTTTTCAGGAAACGGTCATCACCGGTGCAGATCAGTTTATTGGCCCTGCACATCCCACTCATGATGGAGCTGTGGTCCATACCACCAAAAAAAGTGGCTATCTCGTTCAGTGTTATCTTCGGGAAGTGGCTGCGCAGCAGCAGTGCGCCTATGTAGCGCAGTTCGGCCACATTGCGGGTACGGGTTTTCATCAGGTAGCAACTGGGGGCCATATCCAGCGCCAGGGCTACTATTTGTAGCAGGCGCTCCGGCGTTTTGCGCATATGGCTTGCCGGGTATAGCTGTAGCGTCACACCTATACCGGTGTGGGTGTCGGGCCGGTGGTGGGCGGTGCGTGCCAGCCTTATGGTGTTTGCGGGTCTTGGGGGTGCGTATATCATGTTTATTGTTTTTATAGTGATAAAATTATAGGGGCTTCTGTTACGGGCATTACGCGGCCATGCGCACATGGTTGTGCATTTGTATCAGCGTGGTGGCTGCGTGCAGGTCGTTGTTGCATTCTTCTTTTACAGCTGCCACTACATCTTCGTGGTACAGGCCATTGGCGTTGCACACCAGCTCCACATCCCTTGGCCCCGGGCTGTTGAGGGTGATGAAGCGGCGGCCTATGCTCTTGTATATCTCGTCATAGCCCACCTTCTTCAGGCGCACGCCATCTATAATGCGGGTACGAAGTGTATCGTCGCCCATCATGATCATGCCTGCCTTACCCGCCAGGCTGTTAGACAGCAGCACCAGCAGGTGCAGTACGCGGTCCTTTAATTTGTGCGCATCGTCTATGATCAGCAGCGGCTCTTCTTTTTGTTCTATATTGTCGGCAAAGTATTGCATCATTTCAGGTACGCCGCTCCTGTAGCTCATGTTGGCTTCTTTCATCAGCAGCGTCATAAAAGACTTGCGGTTCATCTGCTCATTGCTTTCTATGTAATAGGTGTTGCTGTTTTCCTGTGCGTAGCGCGCAGCCGTAAAAGTTTTGCCCAGGCCCTTGCCTATGGCTATACCATACGTCATGCCATAGTGCTGTGCATCGCTGAAGAGTATGCGCAGCAGCAGGTATGAGCTGGTATCGGCTGCCTGCCATTCGCCAGTGAAGAAACCCACCTGCCGCGCTATATGGTACCACAGCCTGTCGCTCAGCAGCTCCCAGTGGTTATTTCTCACCTGCGATATGGTAGAGGTACTAATGCCCTCCAGGTTTTCTGCGGCACGCGCCTGCGTGTCAAATTTGTTTACAAAGCGCACCAGCGCATCCCGCACTTGTTGTTTTTGCTCGTTCGTCATATATGATCTTTTTTTAGGTTACAGATAGTGTATGGGTTAGCACTTTCTTTATTCCTTTACTGTTTTGCTCCTTTTTTAGACAAATTTTTTGGCACAAATAAAAAATCATTTACCTTTGACCTGTATTTTGTCCTTTTATGGCACAAAGATATTCCAATTTAATTGACAAATCCAAATTTTGTGGAAAAATAATCTTACATTTGCATTATGTACTTAGCCGGCAATCTGAAATACCTCAGGAAGAAATCGGGCAAAACGCAGGATGCGCTTAGCTCTGACGTGAAAATAGGGCGCACCACCATCGCCAATTATGAGGCGGGCGTTAGTGAGCCAAGTTTGGAAACTTTATTGGCTTTTGCCAAGTATTTTGGCATTTCGCTGGACGACCTTTTGTCAAAAAATATGGAAGACCTCCTTATTTCCAGGGAAAAGGATCAGATGCTCAAGGCCGCATTTACAGAAAATGTAGGCTATAGCGGCATCCCCCGCATCATAACGGTAGACAGCAGCGGCAACGACAACATAGTATATGTGCCTGTAAAAGCACGCGCGGGCTACCTGCTGGGCTATGGCGATGCCGAATTTATGGAAACCCTACCCACGTTCCGCCTGCCGGGCCTCAATAATGCCACTTACCGCATGTTTGAGGTGGATGGCCCCTCTATGGCACCAAATGTGCTGCATGGCGACCGCATCATAGGCGAGTGGATAGACCAGCTGGATAAGATACGCGACAACCGTGTATATGTGGTGGTACACAAAGGCGGCGTGGCCGTGAAGCGCGTGGTGAACCGCCTCAAAGAGCGCGGCAAGCTATACCTGAAATCAGACACCATAGTCCACCGCCACGAATTCCCTACGCTGGAGATAGACCCAGAAGACGTAAGCGAAATATGGTATGGCCGCATGAAAATAAGCAGCGACTTCAGCGAGCCCGCCGAAGTATACCACCGCCTCGCCGACCTAGAAATGGATG
>CAIVKT010000185.1 GCA_903906615.1 uncultured Bacteroidota bacterium
CAACAACTATCCACCTCAAACCATCTGTATCGGCTTGCCACTGTTCTATGATCATTCGGCAATAGACGCAGATGGAGATTCATTGAGTTATGGATTCCAGGCCGCTTTAAATTGTTGCTACGGAGGTGTGAATATTAAGCCGGACCCACCATTAAATGCGCCTTTTGATAGCGTTGTTTACATCAGCCCTTTTACTTCCACTGCACCTGTCAGCGGTTCGCCCGCCATTACTATAGACCCTGTTACAGGCATCATCACCGGCACTCCCAATGCCATAGGCCGCTACCTGGTTACTGTATATTGCCACGAATGGCGTGCAGGCAACCTGATCAATACCATCAGCAGGGAATTTCAGTTTGTCACCACCGATTGCGGCAGCGATGCCTATCATCCGTATGCCGGCAGGGATACCACTATACTCGCGGGAGATAGCATACACTTTGCGGCTACTGACGGCGCTTACTTTACCTGGTCTCCTGGCACCTACCTCACCAGCACTACTGTCGCTGATCCTGTCGGCCATTTCCCGGTGGCAGGCCACTTCGCATATACCGTACATGCCGTCAGCGATTCAGGTTGTTCCGGCACCGACATCATCAATGTAACCGTATTGCCTTACTGGCAATTCATAGTACCCACTGGCTTTTCGCCAAGCGACGGCAGCTACCTGCGCCCTATTCCTATGAACAATGTTACACTGATCAATTTTAAGATATTCAACCGCAAAGGCAATTTGGTCTATTCTGGTGGCCCCGGCGACTCGGGGTGGGACGGAACATACAAAGGGACAAAACAAGATATTGGCACCTATTTCTGGGAGTTGGCGTATATAGATAACAATGGCAAAAACCGCCGCGAAAAAGGCGATGTAACGCTGATCAGGTAAGGTATTATTTCTTGCTCCAAAACATCAATTGATCGCGATTACAATGGGAAGCGGCATGTTCTTTGTGTAAAAAAATACGCAGAGCGTAGAGCTACTGTTCTAAAGGTACGACCAAGCACCCAATACATAATAGCCTACGTCTGCGTATATCGCAAACTGTAGCAGCACTCCTATGATTTAGTCTTTGAGTTGGTCGTTCTTTAGAACAGAGGATCAGCTATAGCAAAAATATATTTCTCTTATAAGAGACTATTAGTTATCATTTTACAAATCTTTCGTCATAGCTTATTGTAACGCAAATTTAAACAAAAACATAGAAGTTTACCACTCCAAAAAAATCTTTAATTTTGTGTTGCGACCAGGCACCACAAAGGCAGCTAAAACATCAGCAAAGCCTTTTACCGGAAGGAATCTCGTTCTTACCAACCTGATTCCTTCGGTATTTATGAAGGTGTGTGAGGTAGAAAGAAGTATGCGCCATTTTACTTCTTACTGTTGCGGGCAATAGAGGCTGTTCTTTCATAGTATCTTAGTTTTTCAGCGCTTGCACGCATCTGCCCTACACGACTAAAATTCTGTGCCGCGGCCATTTTTTAATGCTTTTTTTTAACACCGGGCATTAAAACCCCATAGCCGGATATTTCGTACAGCCTGCAAAGCAATAAGATATATAACCACGCATTATCCCGCAAAAACCCGTTTAGTACATGTTGTCAGCGATCGCTTGTTTTTATTGATCTCAGCTGATGAATCCAATACCAATGATCCTTGTTTTATTTTGAACAGCTTCTATTAACATTTATTTTTTCCTACAGCGCCGTGCATACCCCTTTTTAATGCCTCGAATTACATTTTTGGCTATTTAACTTTAGGATTTAGCCGTTTTTCAGCGTATTTTGCGCCCCTTATCATTTTCATATATGGATTTTAAACTCACAGAAGAGCAGATAGCTGTGCAACTCGCAGCAAGGGACTTTGCAAAAACAGAATTGCTACCCGGCGTAATAGAGCGCGATGAAAAAATGAAATTCCCCACCGAGCAGATCAAAAAGCTGGGCGAATTGGGCTTCATGGGTATGATGGTAGACCCTAAGTACGGAGGATCGGGCATGGACACTATATCTTATGTACTGGCCATTGAAGAGATATCCAAAATAGATGCTTCGACATCGGTATGTATGAGCGTGAACAACTCGCTTGTATGCTGGGGCCTCGAAAAATATGGCAATGAAGAGCAGAAGCAAAAGTACCTTACCGAGCTGGCCAGCGGCCGCAAGATAGGCGCCTTCCTGCTCAGCGAGCCTGAGGCAGGATCTGATGCCACATCACAGCGCACCACTGCCGAAGATAAGGGCGACCATTATCTGGTGAACGGTACCAAAAACTGGATCACCAATGGCAACTCTGCATCTTATTATCTCGTTATCACACAAACATACCCTGAGAAGGGACATAAAGGCATCAACGCGCTCATCATCGAGAAAGATACTCCTGGTGTAACTGTTGGCGCTAAAGAAAATAAGCTCGGCATACGTGGCAGTGATACGCACAGCATCATGTTCCAGGATGTGAAGGTGCCTAAAGAAAACCGTATTGGCGATGATGGCTTCGGCTTCACATTTGCCATGAAGGTATTGGCCGGTGGCCGTATCGGTATCGCAGCGCAGGCGCTGGGCATAGCCAGCGGAGCGTATGAGCTGGCCCTCAAATACTCTAAAGAGCGTAAAGCATTCGGCACCGAGATATCTAACCACCAGGCCATCGCCTTCAAACTGGCTGATATGGCTACAGAGATAGAAGCTGCACGCCTGCTGTGCCTCAAAGCCGCATGGACCAAGGACCAGGGCATGGACTATACCCTATCAGCATCTATTGCCAAGCTGTTTGCCTCAGACATTGCGCAACGTGTGACCAATGAAGCCGTGCAGATACATGGCGGGTATGGCTACGTAAAAGAATTCCACGTAGAGCGCCTGCTGCGCGACGCCAAGATCACACAGATATATGAAGGCACCAGCGAAGTGCAGCGTATCGTTATCAGCCGCACTATACTGAAAGGATAAATTTGTGTAACGTTCAGATTTGTCAACTTTCAAAAAAGTTGACAAATCTTGTTCAAACGAACATCATTAACATAAAAATGGGCGGTATCACTACCACCCATTTTCTTTTTGTATCAGTGAAGAAGATTACGCCTTTACTTTCTGGGATTTGCCTATCAGCGACTGCTGCGCCAGGAAGTAACCACCAAATAACACCACACCACCAACAATATCGCTGGCAAATGAATTCTTGTAAAATGGTATCGCATCAATATAGGTCTTTGTAAAACCAGAGATACCGTAGCCATTCCAGCCACCGGCGTAGTAGCCAAGGTTAGATACTGCGAAGAAGATCAATGATGCGCCTACGGTATAGCCAAGCACATTCAGTGCCTTAGGCTGCTTCATGGTAAGGCCCAGCAGTCCGGCGCATATAATAGCCACATAGTTAAATGACTGCCCTGCGAGGTCGTAAAAGCCCGGGGTATGCGTGAATACCTGGAAATATACATCGGCAAGGAACTGGCCCAGTATAGGCACCAGCAACGCCAGTGCGCGCCTGTCTTTAATGATAGCTGCGCTAAATAAGCTCACCGCGGCTATAGGCATAAAATTGGGCATGCCCAGTTTCGCGTTCAGCACGCGCCCTGATACCACGATCAGCACCAGGAAAGAAGCTATGATTATATCTATGTTCGTACGTTTCATTTTCGTTATAATTATCGCAAAAATAGGACTATACATCCAAAACTAAAAATCGGTGTGATTTCGTTAACCGCTCCAGTCAAAGCACACCCCGAAATAATGCCACCCCTTCAGGATTCATCAACATTTTTTATTGGTTTACGATAATAATGCCATTCCTTCGGGATTTCACTTATCAACCTATTAACCTACTTCGTCCGCCGTAGCTTTAGCGAAGGAGGAACTACCCCTTCTTTCTATCCTCCCCGTCATACGCCCACCTGATGTAGGTAGCGCCCCAGGTAAATCCACCGCCAAAGGCCGCGAGAATAATGTTATCGCCTTTTTTCAGCTTGCTTTCCCATTCCCAAAGGCATAGGGGCAGCGTTCCGTTAGTCGTGTTACCGAAGCGTTCGATGTTCACCATTACCTTTTCGGCAGGGAGGCTCATGCGATCGGCAGTAGCATTGATGATGCGCTTATTGGCCTGGTGTGGCACCAGCCAACTTACGGTTTCGGCTGTCAGGCCATTGCGTTCCATGATCTCGGCAGCCACATCGGCCATGTTCTTCACAGCAAATTTGAAAACAGCCTGTCCTTCCTGGTACACAAAATGCTCTTTGTTCATTACCGTTTCTATCGTGGCGGGCTTCACCGAGCCACCGGCCTTCTGGTGCAGGTACACACGGCCGCTGCCGTCTGTGCGCAATATAGAGTCTATGATGCCGTGGCCTGTTTCATCGGGTTCCAGCAACACAGCGCCACTGCCATCGCCAAATATGATAGACGTCGTGCGGTCTTCGTAGTTCATGATGGAGCTCATTTTGTCCACCCCTATCACCACCACTTTTTTATGTCTTCCCGTTTCTATGAATTGTGCGCCTACGGTGAGTGCGAATATAAAGCCGCTACAAGCTGCATTAATGTCATATCCCCATGCCTTGGTCATACCGGCCTTATCGCAGATCACATTAGCCGTGGCGGGAAACTGCATATCGGGCGTAGTCGTAGCGCAGATCACCAGTTCTATCTCTGTTGGGTCTATACCGCGCTTGGCCAGCAAGTCTTTTACCGCCCCTACCGCCATATCACTGCTACCCAGTCCTTCACCCTTCAGTATGCGCCTTTCCTTGATTCCCGTACGTGTAGTGATCCACTCGTCCG
>CAIVKT010000186.1 GCA_903906615.1 uncultured Bacteroidota bacterium
CCATGCTATATTCCTTATTTTTACCCATATTTACCAGCTATATAATTTAATTTATCGTGAAGAATTTCCGCAATATCCTGCTTACTGCACTGATCACCATAGGGGCTATTACATCTGTTTTGTACATCAGCAGTTGTAAAGACAAATGTGGCAGCACCACCTGCCAGAACGGTGGCACCTGCTCCAGCAATGTATGTATCTGCCCCTCCGGCTATTCGGGCAATAACTGCGGAACGGGCTGGAGCACCAGGTACCTCGGCACATATACTTGTAGCAGGGCCAACTGCTCGCCGGCAGTAGCCACAATAAACACCTGGCAGAGCGTCATCACCACAGATGCCAGCAACAGCGGCTATACGATAGATATATCCAACTTTGACAATGGCAACACCACAGTGGTAGGTATTGTAGACAGCACGATCAACGGCATCAGCCATCTTACCATCAGCCCTGCAGCAGGCTCTTATGGTGTAGATGCCACCGGCTCTTTCGACAGCACTACCAACACCATCAATCTCAAATTTACCGCAGCAGGCGTAGGCGGCTCCGGTGGCTACACGTGCAATATGATAATGACCAAGCTGTAGTTGTATATCCGCTTTTATTTTCCTTTAAATTCAGGTTTCCTTTTTTGCAGGAAGGCCATTACGCCTTCGGCAAAATCGTGCGTGGTGCCGGCAATGCCCTGCACTTCCATTTCCATATCCAGTTGCTGTTGCAGAGTATGATCGTAAGTGCTGTTGAGCAGTCGCTTAGTGAGGCCAAGGCCTTTTGTGGGCATCTGCGCCAGCGATACAGCCATCTTCTTGCTTTCTGCTTCAAACAGATCATCGGCAAACGATTTGTAGATCATGCCCATGGCTACTGCTTCTTTGGCGCTTACCTTCTCTGCCGTCATCATCAGCGCGGCGGCACGCTGCATACCCACCAGGCGGGGCAGCATGTAAGTGCCACCGCTATCGGGTATGAGGCCTATTTTGCTGAAAGCCTGTAAGAAAGAGGCGCTTTCATTGGCCAGCACTATATCGCAGGCGAGGGCTATGTTGGCACCCGCACCGGCAGCTATGCCGTTTACGGCGGCTATGATGGGCTTCTCAATGTGGCGCAGTCGTAGTATGGTGGCATTGTAGTGATCGCGCACCATGCGGGCAAACTCTTCGGGGGTGGGGTTCATAGCCTCGGCAAGGTCCTGACCGGCACAGAAGCCCTTGCCTGCACCCGTGATGTAGACACACCGCACCTCGTCATCTTTCTCGCAATCATCGAGATAGCCCTGCAGGGCCATAGCCATTTCGCGGTTGAAGCTGTTGTATTTATCGGGGCGGTTGAGGGTGATGTACCCTACGCCGTTTTCTTTAGTGAAAAGTACTGCGCTCATGGGTCAAAGTTAGGTATTGTGCGGTAAAAGTGAGGAGAAAACGCTATGCCAGATTTGACAACTTTTTAAAAGTTGTCAAATCTACACACTCGCAAGTAAAGGTGTCCCACACCTTCGGAGGTGTGGGACACCTACCCGTATTACGATTTCCGTTTTATGCCGAAATCGAGGCGGTAATAGAATATAGGCAGGAAGCCGAGCTGGTATTGATAGTAGA
>CAIVKT010000187.1 GCA_903906615.1 uncultured Bacteroidota bacterium
CGGTGTAAAAAAGACGAGCAAGGAAAACCCGGTAATGTTTGCGGTGCGCGGCTTTTTTTATAACCTGCTCAGGAAAATGTCTGATAGCGGCGAACAGCCTGTTAAGAATTTTACCGGTTTTGGTTTGTATGATCAGCAGTTTATTTCGGTATTACGCACTTTGGATGACCCTTATCCTTATTTCAGGGGATTGATAACAGAGCTTGGATTTGATAGGTACGAATTGGAATATACACAGCCGCAGCGTGCCGGCGGAAAAACAAAAAATAATTTCTTTACCTTGTACGATATGGCGATGCTGGGCTTTACCAGCCATTCCAAATTGCCTCTAAGGTTGTCTGCTTTCGTTGGGTTCTTTTCAGCAATCATCAGCCTGCTGGTAGCCTTCGGTTACCTGGTGTATAAGCTTGTTTTCTGGAACCGTTTCGAGGTAGGGCTGGCGCCATTGGTGATAGGTGTGTTCTTCTTTGCTTCGGTACAGTTATTCTTTATTGGCGTTATCGGTGAATACATTGGCGCTATACATACCCAGGTGCGTAAACGGCCGCTGGTCATTGAAAAAGAAAGGGTCAATTTTTGATCTACTCATTTAGAAAAAAAAGGCTGCCAGTATGTACAAGCAGCCCTTTTGATTTAGTAAGGTAATCGTATCATTTATCTATTACGAAGCGCAGCACGTTGCTTTCTGTACCTGTACTGATCTTCATAAAATATACGCCTGCGGCAATTGAGTTATCTAATGTTAGCTTTTCTGTTACACTACCGTTATTTACCGCAATAGAAGATGTATACACTATCCGACCCAACACATCTGTAATTTTTAGTTCAGCTTCCTTTGCTTGCTGCTTTAGGACACAAGAGATGGTAAATGTTCCGGCATTCGGGTTGGGATAAAGTGATATGTTACTTTGATTGGCCAGGCTATTGATGCCTGTGCTTGATTCGCTAAGGGATACAGTTATGGTATCCGTAGTTGTTCCGCAGTCGCCGGAGAAAGTAACTACGGCTGTGCCAGTAGCAACACCGGTAACAATGCCTGTTGCAGAGCCGATAGTGGCTACCGTGGCAGGGGCAATGCTCCAGGTGCCACCAGTCGCAACATCGGCAAGTGTTATAGATGAACCTGTTCTTACGGAATCTGCGCCTGTAATAGGTGGAATAATAGAATTGAAAGTTACCTTGCGGATAGCATTGTTCAGTGCGTCTGCAATATACAGATTTCCACAGGCATCAACAGTAACCTCCCACGGCTGGTGTAGTGTGGCATTGGTAGCATCGCCACCATCGCCGGTAAAACCTGATGTGCCTGTGCCGGCTACAGTTGAGATGATCCCGGATGTGTTCACTTCGCGAATCGCGTTGTTGTACGAATCGTCTATATACATATTGCCGAGCGCATCAAAGGTGATAGTAGAAGGGAAGAATAATTGTGCGGCAGTGGCAGCTCCACCATCGCCTGTAAGGCCAGTACCTCCTCTGCCTACAACGGTAGATATTATTCCAGTAGAAACATCTACTTTCCGTATACGGTTATTTAACTGGTCGGTTATGAACATGTTACCTGCACCATCAAATGCAACGTTAGTTGGCTGACTGATCTGCGCAGATGTGGCAGGCCCTCCATCGCCACTAAAGCCTGATGAGCCTGTACCGGCAGCAGTACTCACCATACCCGAAAGATCCACTTTGCGTATACGCTGGTTGCCATAATCAGCAATATAAAGATTGCCTTCAGGATCAAATGCTATTCTGGCAGGGTTTTTGAATTGCGCCGCAGTAGCGGGGCCGCCATCGCCGCCAGAGCCGATTGTTGAAGGTGTTCCTGCAATGGTATTGATATTGCCCAGTGTATCTATTATCCTGAGCACTTCATTGCCTTCGTCTGCTATCATTAGTTCTCCCAGACTATTAAACAATAAACCACAAGGATGATAAAATGATGCGGCAGTTGCCGGGCCTCCATCGCCACCGAAAGAGCCTGAACCATTTCCGGCTATCGTACTCACTATTCCTGACCTGTCTATCTTTCTGACCACGTTATTATAAAAATCAGAGAAGTACAAATTGCCTGCCCGGTCAAATACTATATCTGCCGGGGCATTTAATTGGGCTGCTGTTGCTGCACCTCCATCACCGGTATAGCCGGTGGTGCCAGTGCCTGCTATGGTAGTAATGATTTGA
>CAIVKT010000188.1 GCA_903906615.1 uncultured Bacteroidota bacterium
CGTGGTGCAGGCTTCGCCGCCGGCATTGACTATACGGAGCAGCGGCACATCGTCTTCCATAACAGCCAGCAGGCTGGGCACAGCATGAAGCACGGTGATGCGCTGACGGCGCAGCACCTCGTCCAGCTCATCAATAGATTTTGCGGTGGCCGCATCAGCAACATATAAGGTAGCGCCGGCAAAGTAACTGATCCACACTTCCTCGCACCACATATCGAATGATACAGAAAAGCCCTGGTATACACGGTCATGCGTATTTACTTCCAGCACAGAATTTTCCGCGCGCACCAGGTGGCATATCTGGCGGTGGGCTATGGGTATACCCTTGGGCTTGCCTGTACTGCCTGATGTGTAGAGCACATAGGCGTTATCATCGGGAGCAGCGCCCTGTGTTATGGTTATTTGTTCGCTGGCGCTGGGTTGGGGTACTACCGAGAAAAGGGCGGCATTGATATCCAGCTTTGACTGGCTGATATAACCTTTGGCGCCCACCTCATTCATTACGGTCACTACCCTTTCGGCAGGCATTTCAAAATCGAGTGGCACGTAGGAGGCACCAGCTTTGACGATGCCGAGAACAGCCACATGCAACTCCAGTCCACGTGGCCACCATATGCCTACCGGGTCACCGGGGCGTATGCCCTGCTGAAAAAGATAAGCAGCCATGGCATCACTCCACCTGTCGAGCTCGCTGTAAGTGAGTATGCTATCATTAAAAACGAGGGCATGTTTGGAGGCATGGGCATTGGCTGATGCACGAAATATATCCGCAAGTGTTTCTTCACGTAAAAAATCGGGGCGATTGTCGCCGGGTACTATACTTGGGATCATCTGCTCTGCTTGGGCCACACGGTAATTTTATGCCGAAAAGTACAACAATTATCAGTGACTTACGTAGTAAAAACATGCCAATACCCATAAAGAAGGTTGTAATTCAGATTTTCGCATTTCCTATGCGGTATTTGACCTCTCCCCAACCCTTGCCGAAGGAGAGGGAGCGCTAATGCCCACGCTATCGCGTGGGTATGATTGTAATCTCTTCGATGCCGAAAATTTGAATTACAACCTTAAACGAAATAATCCATTTACAAGGATGGCTTTGTACTTTTGCGGGACAAATAAGCGCATGACACCGGAAAGAGCGGAAAAAATAAAGAAAATATTAAACTATCGCCAGAATGGACTGGTGGTGGTGATGGAGAACGTACATGACCCACATAACATATCGGCAGTAATGCGCACCTGTGATGCGGTGGGTGTACAGGATATATTTGTGTTGATGACAAGATTACCCCGCCATGAAAGCTATGGCGTAAACAGCGCATCCGGCGCAAAGGGCTGGCTGACGATACATGAGTATGATAATACGGAGGCCTGCATGAACGCAGTAAAAGAAAAGTGCAGCCATATATTTGCCACACACCTGGGTGTTGAATCACGCTCGCTTTATGAACTGGACCTTACGGGCAATGTGGCGCTGGTGTTCGGGAATGAACATGAGGGGGTAACGGAAGAGTGCCTGAGGTATTGCACCGGCAATTTCATCATCCCGCAGGTGGGCATGGTACAGTCGCTGAATATATCGGTGGCATGCGCTATTACGCTGTATGAGGCATTCAGGCAGCGGCAGATAGCAGGTTGCTACAAGGGCGAGCCACAATTGCCGGAGGGGGAGCGGAAGATGCTTTTGGAAAGGTGGGGGGTATGGGATCAGTAACCGTCAATGTCTTTGCCTGTAATCGCATCAAGCTGTATTTGCATTGACCGGAGCAACAGACCAGCCATATAATCATAGAAAAGATCAGGATCACCGCCGTAAGCCTGAATATCTCCAA
>CAIVKT010000189.1 GCA_903906615.1 uncultured Bacteroidota bacterium
CCGGCACTATCATCCCCGGCTTCACATCTTCTATCCCGAATATATTGGCAAAGTCGAACGTCTGCACTTCGCTGCGCGGATCCAGGCCCGGCTTCTTCAGTTCATTGATGATGTCGCGCAGTGTATGTTCACCTAATTGAGGCGTGATGTATTTTTTCAGCTCCAGTTGCTTCACCAGCTCATCATTGCCTATCAATGTCTTTACATCAGCGCCCAGGTCGGCAGCCATCTTAGCCACCACGGCATATGCTTCGGGGTGTACAGCGCTGGCATCCAGCGGATCCGTGCCATCCTTTATACGCAGGAAGCCCGCGCACTGCTCAAATGCTTTATTGCCCAGGCGTGGCACACTCAGCAGTTGCTTCCGCGATGTGAACTTACCTGCTTCATTCCTGTAGTTAATGATGTTCTCGGCAATAGAAGGGCCTATGCCGCTCACATAGCTGAGCAAGTGTTTGCTGGCTGTGTTCAGGTTCACGCCCACCGTATTCACACAGCTGATCACCGTTTGGTCCAGGCGGTCTTTGAGGCGCACCTGGTTCACATCATGCTGGTACTGGCCTACGCCTATGCTCTTGGGGTCCAGCTTCACCAGCTCGGCCAGCGGGTCCATCAGCCTCCTGCCTATGCTCACCGCGCCACGCACCGTAATGTCCTGGTCGGGGAATTCTTCCCTCGCTATCTCGGAAGCAGAGTAGATAGACGCGCCATCCTCATTCACCAAAAATACGGGCAAGCCCAGTTGCAGCTTTTTAATGAACTGCTCTGTTTCCCTGCCCGCTGTGCCATCGCCAACGGCTATGGTTTGTATATCGTATTCCTTTATCAGCTTCTTTATCTTGTTTTCAGCATCATCCATCCTGTTCTTTTCGTGGATGTAGATGAGGTCTGTCTTTTTGAGGCTGCCCTTTTCATCAAGGCACACCACTTTGCAGCCGGTGCGGTAGCCGGGGTCCAGCGCCAGTATGCGCTTACTGCCCAGCGGCGAGCTGAGCAACAGTTGCCGCAGGTTCTCCGCAAACACATTGATCGCCTCTTCGTCCGATTTCGTTTTCAACATAGCCCTGAACTCACTCTCCAGGCTGGGTTGCAACAGCCTGCGGTACGCATCCTTTACGGCCTTCTTTACCTGCTCGCCCGCATCATTATTTGCCTTTACAAATATGCGCTCCGTCATAGCCAGCGCATCATCTTCTACAGGCGAAATAGCCACCCGCAGAACACCTTCCATAAACCCACGCATTATAGCGAGCATCCTGTGCGATGGTATCTTCGACACCGGCTCCGAGAATTCGTAGTAGTCTTTGTACTTGATGCCTTCTTTCTCTTTATCTGCCACTACCTTACTTTGTATGGTGGCTGTGTCTTCAAACAGCTTACGCATACGAGCCCTCACCTCGGCATGTTCGTTCACCATTTCAGATATGATGTCGCGCGCGCCCTGTAGTGCTTCTTCTGCTGTCTTTACATTGTCATTCAGGTATCCACCCGCTTCGGCGATCGGGTTAGTATTGCCTTGCTCCAGCAGCAGCAATGCCAGCGGTTCCAGCCCGTTCTCCCTTGCGGTTTGTGCTTTGGTTTTGCGCTTGGGCTTGTAGGGCAAGTAAAGGTCTTCCAGCTCGGCAAGTGTGGTAGCCTTATTTATTTTGCCTTGCAGCTGTTCGGTCATTTTGCCCTGCTCCGTTATCGTCTTTTCTATAAATGCTTTACGCTCCGCAAACTCTTTCTGAAAATTTGCTTCCGTCTGTATGTCCATTATCTGCACCTCATCCAGCGCGCCTGTGCTGTCCTTTCGGTAGCGGGCTATGAAGGGTATGGTAGCGCCTTCGGCCAGCAATTGCAATACTGCAGTTACATCTTGTTTCCTTAAGTTCAGTTTTGCAGCTACGCTGCCTGCGAATTCTATCATGTGCTCTATCCTTTGGGCTGCGAATGTAACGGGCGTAAATGACTTGTAAAAAGAAATTCTTTAGTAATATAACAGATGTTCTTTACCAGCGTATAAAAGGCCTGCTTCTAAGTCCGTAATGTAAAAAATCGTACTTTTATTCTTTAGCCTTTAACCACAGGCTACGATACGCGATCAGTGCTGACAGATAACCACAACCGGAAGATCAATTACCTACGCCTTGCTGTAACCGACCGGTGCAACCTCCGCTGCTTTTACTGTATGCCCGAAGAAGGCATCAACTGGCTCTCCAGGCCGGAGCTGATGACTGCCGAAGAAATGCTGCGCGTATGCGGCGTACTGGTACAGTCCGGCATAGAAAAGATACGCATAACCGGTGGAGAGCCTTTTGTGCGCAAAGATATCATGCCGTTTCTTTCTGATCTGTCTAAGCTACGGGGATTGAATGAACTTACGATCACTACCAATGGAGTGCTCACCGCACCACACATTCCCGACCTCAAAAAGCTGGGCATAAGGTCGGTAAACCTAAGCCTGGA
>CAIVKT010000190.1 GCA_903906615.1 uncultured Bacteroidota bacterium
GTACACCAGGTATTTAATATCCCTTTTCTTTTTCGCCGAGATAGCGCCCAGGAGCAATATTAAAAGATAGTAGTAATACCGGAGGAAGAGATAGAAAGTATTGGAGATGCAGTTGTACCGGAAATTGTACCAGAAAGAACTGAGCTTATGCTCAATAAGATCATTGTATAGCGGAAGGATGTACCAACCGTTTATTTTTTTCTGTAGCAGAAAGAAAACGGCGATCGAAATACATGGCACAGCAATAGCGAGGATACGCTTGAGGCGTATCTTCCAGTCCATTTCACTATCAAACAAGCCTATAAGGGCATCAATACCTATTACGAAGCCTGCTATGAGGCCACTTTCCTTTGTATAGAAAAGGGCAGTAAGCGCTATTGCAGCAAGCAGATAACTCCGATGCACATAAAAATACAGGCTCGCAAATACGAGCAGCCCTACCAATACCTCAAATAAAAGGAAGGATGACTGTATAAAGAAAACAACCTGTGTGGCTACAAGCAGCAAACTTATTACTGCCACACGCCTGTTGAACAGCCGTAACCCTGCTTCATAGATAAGGATGAGAAAGAGAACAGCTATGAGCAACGCAAAAGAGTGCATGGCAACATGCGACGTGCCGAAAATATCCATCCAAATAGCTGCCGCCGCATGAAAGAACAATGGGTGCCCACGCGATAGCTCGGGGTCTACGGTGCCGGGCATAAGACTTGGCCCGTGCACATACATTGCTTTAACGGCCGTAGCATAGGGCCAGCTCTCGTCCCAATAGAAGGGGTAAGACAAGTGTGGCACCTTGCAGATGATGAACACCACAAGCACCAGAAACAACAGCCATCTTTTGCTAAGGAACTCCCGCATAAAGTGTAAAAATATAAAACAAACCGTACGCATTTGTATTTAGTTACCGAGAAACGCACACCTATTGCCGCTCATATATCTCAGCCCACAGCTTGTCTTTTTGAAACCTATACACCAGGTGAAAGGAGCCAAACTTCCTGATGTCGGCATACCTGGGGTCGTCTTCATTGCTGTTATACAAAGCATAATCTGCCGTGTTGTCTATGCCCCACCTTACTTTTGTAAAGGTTCTATCTGTGTGTAGGAACCCCGTGGATAGATCGGTAAGGTGCACGGTATTCATAAATGACCCTGTGCCTATCACCTTATCGTAGGCGTTGTGTGCCTCCAGGTAGTTTACCACGCCTTGCTCCATCTCCATAGCTGTAAATGCGCCGGGGTCGCAGTCGCCATCCATATCATCATTCCGGTACGCAACATACGCGATAAGTATTATCGCTACTAACACCGGGTAATACAGTACGCTGCAGGTGCGTGTAAGCAGCACATTGAGTAATACGGCAATAAAAAATAATAAGGCGACAATAGCTTCCATTAAATACCTGTAGGTGAAAAATATAGCTGAAGAGAAGCATAAGAAACAAAAAATAAAAGCGCAAAGTAGTATCATTATTTTCTGCTGGCGTTCGTTTTGAAAGAGATGTAGTTTTTTCAAGCAATACATCATCCAAACAAGCATCACCGCTACTATGAATAAGCCCGGTACATCACCTGCCGCTTTATGAGCTATGATGTACATTGCGATGGCCAATGGCCATACAAACAGCATATACCTGCCTCTTTTCCCGACCGTATTCTTCATGAAAACAATAACACACAATGCACCGATCATTATAAAGTACCAGTAACGCAGGTACATGTAAAAGGTCTTTGTAACACAATTATACTTGAAGTTATACCAAAACGAACTGATCTTATTCTCAATCATATTATTGTGCAACGGGAAAATATACCAGCCCAGCAAATGTTTCTGTAACACAAAGAACACACCTATCAGCACACATGGCACCGCTATGGCAAGCAGTTTGAGTACTTTTGCTTTCACGCTCTCTCTTTTGTTGAACAGGTTGATGACCGCGTCTATACCTATTACGAAACCCGCCACCAACCCACTCTCCTTGGTGAAGAAGAGGAGTATAAGGGTTATACCTGCGAGCAGAAATTTATTTTGCGCGTAAAAATATAAAGAAGCAAACACAAGCAAGCTAAGCAATACCTCCGGCAACATAAATGAGGACTGCACAAAAAATACAACCTGTGTAGAGATCAATAGCAAACTCATTACAGCCACCCGCGTATTGAACATCCTCAAGCCGGCCTCATACACCAATATAAGTAGCAGTAAAGCAATAAGCAGTGCGAATGAATACTGCGATACATGGCCAGTGCCAAATACGCGCATCCACACAGCTGCGGCAACATGAAAGAACAATGGATGCCCACGGGAAAGGTCTGGGTTTATAGCGCCGGGCATGAGGCTGGGGCCATGTGCGTACATAGCCTTTATCGCAGCTTCGTAAGGCCAGCTCTCATCCCAGTAAAATGGATAGGACAGGTGTGGCAACTTGCAGATGACGAACACCGCAAGCACCAATAGCAATACCCATCTTTTGCCGAGCCACTCCCGCATTATGTGAAAATATAAAACTAAACGTTTTGCTGCCTTTATTATTTCATCTGCATGAAGCAGTTCTTGTTTTTATGTTCTTTGTATCTTTACAAAAGCGGAGCAGACCTCCTACTCAACATGGAAAAATTACGGCTGGATAAATACCTTTGGGCTATACGCATCTTCAAAACACGCACACAGGCCACTGCGGCTATAGATGAAGGCAAGGTGAAGTGGAATGGCGGCAACATAAAACCATCCCGCACGGTGGGCATAGGCGACACCTACAGCATCAAAACACCTGCCCGCAAATGGATCATTGAAGTGACGGGATTACTCCACAACAGGGTGGGCTATGAAGAAGCCATTAAGCACTACGTAGACAAAACCCCCGAAGAAGAAAAGCAGGTGGCACAGTATATAGGCAGCAGCTTCAATACGGGCAAGCGCCAAAGTAAAACAGGCCACCCCACTAAAAAACAGCGGCGTGACCTGGATGATTTTTTAAACGACGACCTGTAGAAAGATCAATAGACATTCACATAGTTACCGGCAAAGGCCAGTGTCCAGTCAATGCCACCATTCACACTAATATATATACCCTGATCTGATGCAAGATAGACATACTGATAGGGCTGGCCGTTCTTATATAAATTTTGTTTGTAGGCAATGTTGCGTACAGTAAGGTTAGACGGTAAGCCATTATTATTAGGCGTAAAGGTATTTGTGTTATTATTGAGCAGGTATAAGCCATACTTCTGAGTACCTACAAGGCATCTTTCTTCAAACGGGGAGCAAACGCAAAGAGCAGGCGTATTAGGCAGGCCCTGATAAGCTGTCCATGTACGTCCGGTATCATCGCTGTAATACGCACCTACATTATTACAGTTCTTATTGTCAATAGCTATCAGGCGGTTATTGTATTCGCCGTAGGTGTAACGTGCCGATGAATCAGTGCCACCATATAACATGTCAACGTGCGGCAGAATGATGCCGGAGTGGTTGGTAGGCCGGCCTATTGCGCCATAGTCAACAGAATCTGCAACGGCAGTACATTCGTTCCACAAAGTCGTTTTTGTACGGTAAAAGTTACGGTTGTGTATGCCATCATAGCCGCAAAGCACACCATTTTTAAGCAAGGCAAAGGAGGTCATTGTAATTGGGAAAGCGCCATAATTACCTATAGCTCCAACCGAATCCGGGGCATCTATCCACCAATAGCCTGCCACTCCACCGGCATATAAATTAAAAGATACACCGAGGTAATTATTACCTGTATTGGCGTTAGTAGCAACAAA
>CAIVKT010000191.1 GCA_903906615.1 uncultured Bacteroidota bacterium
AACAACTGCAGGAACTGATAGACCAGCAGCAGAATGCCACCGAGGCCCTGCGCAAGAAGATAGCACATGCACTGGAAGGCTTCAACAGCAGTGAGCTTACTATTACCGAAAAGAATGGCAAGGTATACATCAGTATGCAGGAGAGCCTGCTGTTCCCATCGGGTAGCGCAGAGGTGAACCCTAAAGGAAAGGATGCCTTATCTAAAGTGGCGAGCGTACTCAATACCAATTCAGACATTAATATAGACATTGAAGGCCATACCGACAGCCTGCCGATACACACCAAGGTATATGCCGACAACTGGGCACTGAGTACTGCCCGTGCTACCTCTATAGCCCATGTGCTGATCGACGAATACAAAGTTTCCCCTGTCAAGCTGATCGCCAGCGGCCGTAGCGAATACGATCCTATTGCGCCGAACAGCACACCTGAAGGCCGCGCAAAGAACCGCCGTACAGAGATCATACTGGAGCCTAAGCTGGATGAGCTGATGCAGTTGCTGAATAAGAAGTAATAACCTCAATGATATTTTAACGAGCCTCGTGGACATCCACGGGGCTTTTTTGTGCGAGTAGACACCGACCCTCCCGCAGAAGAAGCGGGACCTTGTTTCGGGGGGTGTTACGTACACCGATGGTTTAAAAGACATAAAATGCTATTCAAAAAATGCCGCCCTTTAGGGTAGGGGTTTCATTGGCACAGTTTTTAAACCCTATAGGTAAAAACAACCACTATGAAACGAGTAATGAATACGATCGTCTGCCTCAGTTTAGCATCGCTATGCCTTTCCTCTTGCGTATCGAAGCGCAAGTATGTATCTGCAAGAGCGCGAGCAACACAGGAATATAATGATAACCAATTGCTTAATGCCCGTATCACAAGGCTGGAAGACACCATCAGCCAGATGCACGGCCGCTTAGGCGCAATGGGCAATGCCAACGAAAATGCCAATGACCAGCTCAACCGCACCAACAGCGAGTTGAATATGACGAAAGAACAGGTAATGGCACAGCGGGCTCGGTTGCAACAGATGCAAAACTTTCTGGATCAACAGCGTGCATCGGTTCAGGCGCTTAAAGATAAAATTACTGCTGCGCTTACCGGCTTTAACAGCAACGACCTGACCATCGAAATGAAGAATGGCAAGGTATACATCAACCTGCAGGAAGGCCTGCTGTTCCCATCAGGTAGTGCAGTAGTAAATGCACGTGGTAAGGATGCGCTGTCTAAAGTAGCAGGTGTACTCAATACCAATACAGATCTGTCTATAGACATAGAGGGCCATACCGATAACAAACCGATACACAGCAAAGAATACCCTGATAACTGGTCGCTGAGTACTGCGCGTGCCACATCTATTGCACATGTATTGATAGACGAATATTCAGTGCAGCCCGCCAAGCTGGTAGCCAGCGGCCGCAGCCAGTATGACCCTATCGCTTCTAACGACACTCCCGAAGGCCGCGCGCAAAACCGCCGCACCGAAATAATACTGGAACCCAAGCTCGATGAGCTGATGCAACTGATGAACGCGCCTGCAACCACAGCCGGAAAGTAATTTTGGTAATTACTGAGGATTGATGCGCACAGGCAATCATCTTAATTTATCCCCGCTATGGGGATAAATTATTTTAGGGCAGTTGCAGTTTTTTAGGGCATGAGTTGGGGAATAATGACTAAATTTAATGACTTTAAAAATGCCGCTATGAGATCTAAAATAGGCCCGATCGTTTACTTTTTTGCGGGCGCTGCTTTGTGTGCTTTGGTCATTATGGGCGTGGCCCTTAAAAAGATAGACAGCCGCACTACAGCGGTAGAGTTGGCGCCCGATGGCCGCCCCGAATATAAATGGTACGCACCCGTAGTGCCTGCTAAATTGGACTTTGCAGGAGAGAATGTTCCTCTTGACCGGCCCGATGTACATGAAAAGCTGGACCGGGAATTGATAACTAATGCTTACCTGCATGGCACACAGTTGTATACTTTAAAGCTTGCGGGGCGTTATTTTCCCATTATAGAAGAACGGCTGAAAGCTAATGGCGTGCCGGAAGACTTTAAGTATGTGTGCGTGGCCGAAAGCTCGTTGCAGCAGAATGCGCTATCGGCTGTAGGCGCTGCCAGCTTCTGGCAATTTATGAAAGATACCGGGCCACGCTACGGATTGGAAATTAGTGATGAGGTAGATGAGCGCTTTAACGCCGCAAAGGCCACAGATGCTGCCTGCCAATACTTTAAAGATGCCTATGCCAAATTTGGCTCATGGACGGCCGCCGCCGCATCTTACAATTGCGGACAGGCTGGTTTCAGCAACCAGTCTGATTTTCAGCAGGAGAAAAATTATTACGACCTCATCTTCCCCGATGAAACGAACAGGTATGTGTACCGTATACTGGCGCTGAAATACATCCTTACACATCGCGCACAGTTCGGGCTGATGATAGAAAGCGGCGATGAATACCAGCCGTTAAAGTCGCGTACAGTAGAGGTAACGCAGACCATAGACGATCTTACGGTATTTGCCAAAGCCAATGGCAGCTCTTACAAAATGCTGAAGATATACAACCCCTGGCTGCGCGCTCACAAACTGACCGTTAAGCCGGGGAAGAAATATGTGATCGCATTCCCTGCTTCGTAAATTGTTATATCTTCAACGCTTCATGCGCAAAGTTGTCGGTGTCATATTAGTTGTGGTTGCAGCAGGCCTTATCTTCCTGCTCAATAGCCCTTTGGGTAGTCTGCCGGCATTAGGCAGGCTCATAGACCCCATAAACGGCTGTTGGGCAAACGCAGAGGCTGTAAATAAAAACTACACCGCTGATGCACAATGGCCGGGCCTGCAACACGAGGCCACCGTATGGATAGACAGCATGATGGTGCCGCACATACATGCCGCCAATGACCACGACATATACTTTATAGAAGGCTACATACACGCCCAAAACCGCTTGTGGCAGATGGACATGGAAACGCGTGCCGCAGCAGGCCGTGTGAGCGAAGTGGCAGGCCCCAAAGCGCTCGACTACGACCGCAAACAACGCCGTAAGGGTATGGGCTATGCCGCAGAGAATTCGCTACGCGCAATGGAAGCAGAGTCGCGTACTAAGCTGATGATGGATGCCTATACAGAGGGCATCAATAAATACATAGCCACGCTTTGTTACCGGAATTACCCGCTGGAGTATAAGCTGATGGGGTTTGCACCCGAACCCTGGACCAACTTAAAGACCGCCTTGCTGATGAAGTACATGGCTGATGACCTTACAGGTGGTACTGATGATATGGCGCTCACTTACCTGCGCGATATATTGCCTGCCGATGAACTGAAACTGCTGTTCCCTGATAAGATAGCCGGTAGCGACCCTGTAATACCACGAGGTACTACATTTGATAAGCCATCGTTGCCAACGCCTGTTGCCCCACCGGATAGTGTTGCGTTCTCGCATTACAAACCTACTGATTTTGGCGAGCAGCGTGTAGATGGCAAGGGCAGCAACAACTGGGCGCTGAGCGGCAGCCGCACCGCCAGCGGGGCGGCAATTCTTTGTAACGACCCACACCTGGTACTCAACCTGCCATCTCTTTGGTATGCTATACAGCTGCAAACACCCGATATGAATGTGTACGGCGCATCGCTGCCCGGCGCACCCGGTGTCATCATCGGGTTTAATGACAGCCTTACCTGGGGCCTTACCAATAACTACCGCGATGTAAAAGATTTTTACGAGATAAAGCGTGTGCAGGACAACAGTAGTAAGTATTGGTTTGCCGGCAAGCAGGTTGATTTTACCAAGAGAGTAGAGCATATACTTATCAAAGGACGGCCGGAAGTGTTGGACACGGTGTACTACACCCTGCATGGCCCGCTGATGTACGATAATAAGTATAAAAGCACTGATGGGCTGCAAAAAGATATTGCCATGTGTTGGATGGGGCACCGCAG
>CAIVKT010000192.1 GCA_903906615.1 uncultured Bacteroidota bacterium
ATTTGACAACTTTTAAAAAGTTGTCAAATCTTAGACCCTTACATTTTCATAACATGTTATTCAGCCTCCAGTGCATTCAGCCACTCCACCATCTTCCGCACTGCCTTGCCCCTGTGGCTGATGTTGTTCTTTATATCAGAGGGCAGCTCGCCAAATGTTTCGTCATAGCCTGTGGGCATAAATATGGGATCGTAGCCGAAGCCACGCTCTCCCCTCTTCTGTTCTATAATTCGCCCTTCGCAGATGCCCTCAAAATAATATACCTCACCTTCCCACATCAGGCAGATAACGGCCTTATAAAATGCGCTGCGGTCTTCTTTATCTTTCAATTCAGCCAGCACCTGTTGCAGGTTGGCCTCATCATTGCGGCTGCCGCTGTAATGCGCGCTATCCACACCCGGTGCGCCATTCAGCGCTATTACACACAGCCCGCTATCATCGGCAAATACATTTTTGCCGGTGGCATTATATATAGCAGATGCCTTGGCCAGCGCATTCTCCTCGAATGTATGGAATGGCTCAGGTATTTCCTCCGTAAAGCCTATATCGCTGAGCGAGCGCAGCTCTATGCCACGTACCACCTCGCGTATCTCCCGTATCTTACCGGGGTTGTTAGATGCTATGACCAGTTCTTTCGTATCCATTACCACGTCATTGTTGCAAAGCGGCTGCTCACTACCAGGTCTTTGCTGCCGGGGGTGTATTTATAAAATCCTTCGCCTGTTTTAACACCCAGGTAGCCCGCCTGCACCATATTCACCAATAATGGCGATGGTGCGTACTTAGGATTGCCAAAACCATTGTGCAATACATTCATAATAGAGAGGCAGGTATCCAGGCCTATGAAGTCAGCTAGTTGCAATGGCCCCATAGGGTGTGCCATACCCAGCTTCATGATGGTATCTATCTCCTGCACACCGGCTACACCTTCATTCAATGATATGATGGCTTCATTGATCATCGGCATAAGTATGCGGTTGGCTACAAAGCCCGGGTAGTCATTAGCCACGCAAGGCACCTTACCCAACTTCTCGGATAGCTCGTACACCGTCTTGGTAACAGCAGCATCAGTAGCATACCCATTGATGATCTCCACCAGCTTCATTACCGGCACGGGGTTCATAAAGTGCATACCTATCACCTTTCCGGGGCGCTTGGTTACAGCGGCTATCCGGGTGATGGATATAGAAGATGTGTTGCTGGCGAGTATGCAATTCTCGGGGCAATGCTCGTCCAACTGGCGGAAGATATTGAGCTTCAGGTCTATATTCTCTGTGGCTGCTTCTACCACCAGGTCGGCATGGGCTACAGCGGCAGCCATATCTGTATACGTCTTGATACGGCCCAGCGCTTCGGCTTTAGTGTCTTCTGTAAGTGTGCCCTTGGCTACCTGACGGTCCATGTTCTTGCCAATGGTGGCAATGGCCTTATCTAAAGCGCCCTGGTTAATGTCCATCATATGCACATCAAAGCCGCTTTGCGCGAAAACGTGGCAAATGCCATTACCCATCTGGCCGGAGCCTATTACGGTTACTAATTTCATATTATGCAGATATAGTTTGTTTAATTTTTGCAACCGCCAAGGTACGGAATGCCCCTGCAATCTCAAAAAACACCTCGTCACTCACATTTGCTATTCCTTAATGATTATAAACACAATCATTAACTCCTTAATTTTGTAGTACTCAAATATCAGCTAACCATGGAAAGAATACATGCTATCAATTGGTTTGAAATACCCGTAACAGATTTCAACCGCGCCAAGACATTTTACGAGACCATCCTCGATATAGAGATGCAGGTACACGAGGTAGGCACATCCCGCATGGGCATCTTCGATTACGACAATGAGCATGATGGCCGCGGCGGCGCTATCGTTTATGACCCCGGCTTTTACACTCCATCTGCCAATGGGCCATTAATCTATCTCAACAGCGAGCCGGATATACAACTGGTACTGGATGCTGTAGAAGCAGCAGGCGGCAAAGTGCTGCAAGGCCGCACAGAAGTATCTATGTCGCGCGACATGGGCTACTGGGCGCTGATACTGGACAGCGAGGGCAACCGCATAGCGCTGCACTCAGCGGATTAAACACAACTCCTCAATCAATTTTAACCGAATGAAGTTTCTCATCGTCGGACTGGGCAATATTGGCGCAGAATACGATTCCACCCGTCACAATATTGGATTTGAAGTTGCTGATGCCTTTGTGCTCAAGAATGGCGGCAGCTTCGCGCTGGACCGTCACGCCTTTGTGGCCGAGGTAAAGTGGAAGGGCAAAACCTTTGTGGTGATAAAACCAACCACCTATATGAACCTCAGTGGCAAAGCCGTAAAGTACTGGTTAGACAAAGAGAAAATACCTGTCGAGAACATGCTAGTGATCGTTGATGACCTGGCATTACCGCTGGGCACCCTGCGTGTACGCGCATCAGGTAGCGACGCCGGCCACAACGGCCTTAAGAATATAGCCCTCGTGCTGATGGGGGATAAATATCCCCGCCTGCGCTTCGGCATAGGTAATGATTTTCCTAAAGGCCGGCAGATAGATTTTGTATTGGGCAAATGGAAACCTTCTGAAATGCCCATCATCAAAGATGCCCTATTAAAAAGCGTTGATGCCATTGAATGCTTTGCTACGCAGGGCATTGGTAAGGCGATGACCGAGTTTAATAAGGGATAGTAGTGTTTTGTTTTCTGGTAGATAGTAATTAGTACTTAGTAGATAGTCGTTACTACAAATTGTCAATCGTTAGTAGGAAGAGATTTTTTATTATCTCGGCTTGCTACAAATGAATAACTATCTACTAACTACTATCTACTAACTAC
>CAIVKT010000193.1 GCA_903906615.1 uncultured Bacteroidota bacterium
ATAGGACATAGCAGGTTTTTACTCAACAGTAGATTTCGTAACTTTATACTATGAAAACAGCAACAACCATAATTGCCCATCCCACCACGTCCGAGCAGGTAGCGGCATTAAAGGCTTTTGTAAAGGCGCTAAAAATTAAATTTGAAATAAATAATCAGGACGAAAAGCCATATGACCCTGAATTTGTGGGAATGGTGTTGCAAGGTGACGAAGATTTTGAGAACGGGAATTTCAAAGTAATTAAGACAGAGGATCTATGGAAGTAGCTTATAGCGCCAAAGCCCTTTAAGATATCGGTTACTGGAAAAAAGCAGGAAACAAAAAGATACAGCAAAAAATTGCCGCGCTGATAGAAGATATTAAAAGCCAGCCTTTTTCCGGCATCGGCAAACCGGAACCGCTAAAACATGAACTTGCCGGTAAATGGTCGAGGCGAATAGATAAAGAAAACAGGATCATTTATACCCCCAAGGAAAATACCCTTTATATATACAGCCTGAAAGGACATTATTAAGCCTTACAATTATACGCTGTCTGTGGTGCCGGATGTTGTTAGGAACGTCTCCCTCTACTTCTGCATGGACGCTCCGGTTCTCGAAGAACAGGCAATACTGCCAGGCAATAAAGCAGGTGAGTATCCACAAAAAAACGCCACCCATATAGGCGGCGTTTTCAGAGATCAGTAATAAAGTATTAATTCACCAGTGTGCCCACTTTTTTACCGGTCACTACATTGTGCAGGTTGCCGCTGCTGTTCATATCAAATACGATGATGGGCAGGTTGTTTTCTTCGCAGAGGGTAAATGCGGTCATATCCATCACCTTCAGGTTCTTGCTGATCACCTCGCGGAAGGAGAGGGTCTCAAAGCGGGTGGCTGTAGGGTCTTTCTCGGGGTCGGCGGTATAGATGCCGTCCACTCGTGTGCCCTTGAGTATCACATCGGCGCTTATCTCTATGGCCCTTAGCGAGCCTGCGGTATCGGTGGTAAAGTAGGGGTTGCCGGTGCCTGCGCCAAAGATCACCACGCGGCCCTTCTCCAGGTGGCGTATGGCCTTGCGGCGTATATAAGGCTCTGCTATCTGCTCCATTTTTATGGCGCTTTGCAGGCGGGTGTTCACCCCGGCCTTTTCCAGTGCGGCCTGCAGGGCCATGCCGTTGATCACGGTGGCCAGCATACCCATATAGTCGCCCTGGGCACGCTCTATACCGGTCTCGGCCTCGTTCATGCCGCGGTAGATGTTGCCACCGCCAATGACGATGGCCACCTGCACACCTATATCGGTAATGAGCTTTATTTCTTTGGCGTATTGTTCCAGCATTTTGGGGTCTATCCCAAAGTTGCGTTCGCCCATCAGCGATTCGCCGGAGAGCTTTAGTAGCACACGTTTATACTTAGGCAGCATGTTTTGCGTTGTTATCAGGTAATATTATGCAAAGAAAGAAAAAAGTTGAAAGTTTTAAGGGTATTGGGCTAAAAGATTCTATTTATATTTACGGCTGTTAGTATTATGTACAAGAGATCATATTTATCGGGTATTGTTGCATACGTGGTGCTGCTTGTTTTTGCGCTATGGTTCTATAAAGAACGGATAATTTTCCTGGATACGGCGTTTTCTTTATTCCACATCATACAAAACAATTCCTTTACTATACCTGTATACCGTTTCGGGAATGTCTTTAACCAATGGCTGCCCGTGCTGGCCATAAAAGCGCATATGCCATTAGGCAAGGCGGTGATGAGCTATTCGTTCGGGTATATGCTTTATTACTTTATGTGCTACCTCATCAGCGGCAGCTTATTGAAGCAATACAAGCTGGCGCTGGTCATCCTGTTGCTCAACCTGCTGTTTGTCACAGATACCTTTTACTGGGTCACCTCTGAGCTGGCGCAAAGCATAGCGCTGCTTATAGTAGCGCTCTCCTTTGCCCGCAGCAAGCTACTTGCTGCCAGGGGCCCAGTAGTGTGGATAGTGATGGCGGCATTGCTCATCACGGTGGCGTTCTTTCACCCGCTGGCGGTTTTTGTGCTGCTGTATGCTATCCTATTCTTTCAGCTGCAGGATGATGTGCAGCTGAATAAAAAGGTACTCAATACCATTTGCGGGTTGTTTATGGCAGTGGTGGTCATAAAGGCAGGTGCCTTCCGCAACATCTACGATCACAACTCCATGAGCGGGATGAAGAATTTTATTACTCATTTTCCTGATTACTTCACGCTCTACTCTAACAGGCAATTCCTGCACCGCTGCCTTACTGTGTACTACTGGATACCTATCCTGTTTGCAGCTATTGTGGTGCGCTATTCGCGGTCTAAGGAGTGGAAGAAACTGTGGTTATTCCTGCTTGCCTTTGGCGGGTATCTGCTGCTGGTCAATGTTTCCTTTCCCGGCCCGGAGACCAAGGCATTCTATATAGAGAGCCTGTATATGCCACTGAGTGTATTCCTGGCGCTGCCGTTTATATTTGATGTGCTGCCCCTGCTCGAAAAAAGGAAGCTGGCATTGCCCCTGCTGCTGCTGATCATGGTTAGCGGCCTGCTGCGTATATACAACACAGGCAGCCGGTACACTGCGCGGCTCAATTATGAGCGGGCGATACTGCACAAGTACGATGGCATAAAAGTAATAGTAAAGGCCACACCGGCAGATAATGACACCCTGCAAATGCTGTGGGGCACACCCTACGAATTCTGGCTGCTCTCTACTATAGAGCAACACAAAACAGCATCCATCGTCATTGATGCCGACCCAGTGTACCGTGCATGGGCTACGCGGCTCAACAAGTCGTTGCTCGTCAACTGGGGCACATATCCATATACCGGCCTCAGCGTGCAGTACTTTCATTTTACTGATACCACTACAGGGTATACCCTCATAAAATAAGGGTATCCGTTTCGGGATACCCTTAGTAGTATGGATAAAAGTTGTGCTTAGAGGAAAGGGATCTTTACCACTTTGGCTTTCACGGCGTTGTCGCGTATCATGATGTTCACTTCTGTGCCTTCTGTAGCGTTGGCAGTGGTTACGTAGCCCATGCCTATCGCCTTGTTCAGGCTTGGCGATTGTGTGCCTGATGTGATGATGCCGATCTCGTTGCCACTAGCATCCTGTATGGCGTGGCCATGGCGTGGTATGCCGCGGTCTATCATTTCCAGGCCTACCAGCTTGCGGGTTACGCCTTCCGCTTTTTGTTTTTCGAATGTAGCCCTGTTGGTAAAGTCTTTGGTGAATTTGGTGATCCAGCCGAGGCCCGCTTCCATGGGGCTGGTGGTATCATCAATATCATTGCCATACAGGCAGAAGCCCTTCTCGAGGCGCAGTGTATCGCGGGCGGCAAGGCCAATGGGCTTCATGCCGTGCTGCATACCTATGCGGAAGATCTCGTCCCATATTTTGTCGGCATCGCCGTCTTTGTCTTCAAAGTATATTTCCACGCCGCCTGCGCCGGTATAGCCTGTCGCGCTCACCACTACATTGTCCACACCTGCAAACTTGCCTTTTACAAAAGTGTAGTATTTCAGGTTGGTGATGTCCAGATCGGTGAGCTGCTGCATGTATTCTGTAGCCTTCGGGCCTTGTATAGCCAGCAGCGCGGTTTGGTCAGATATGTTGTGCATCTCCACGCCATTAGTATTGTGCTTGCTGATCCACGCCCAGTCTTTTTCTATGTTCGATGCGTTCACTACGAGCATGTAGGTCTTGTTCTGCTCTATGCAATACACCAGCAGGTCGTCTACAATGCCGCCTGTATCATTGGGCAGACAGGAGTACTGTGCCTTGCCATCAGTGAGCTTGCTGGCGTCATTGGTGGTTACGCGCTGTATCAGGTCCAGTGCATGTTCGCCCTTCAGTATGAACTCGCCCATATGGCTCACATCAAATACGCCGGCATTGTTGCGCACGCAATGATGCTCTTCGTTGATGCCTGTGTAGGAGATAGGCATATTGTAGCCTGCAAATGCCGCCATCTTGGCGCCCATCTTGATATGCCTTTCTGTAAACGGAGTGTTCTTCATGTTATCTTTATAAGTGGGTGCAAAAATAACAGGTTATTACCTCTTTTTATACCATGCCCGTTTTTTATTTCACGGAAAAGCAGGAATAAGGGATGCCTTGTGGCAATTAATGCACTTTATAGCCCCGCAGTATGGCATTATCCTCAAAACTGTGCCCCCATTGTGTGAGGTGGCTGATGTTGATAGAGTCTGCGGTAACATTGATCAGGTCTACCATAAACCCGAAATGGTACTGTGTATTCGAATACAGCGTATCGCCGGGCGACTCTACATGGTTGAAGGTAAAAGTATCGTTACGGTATACGAGGTAGGTGCGGGCGGTATCAAAGGCAATACTCATTGAATCGTGCAGTGCGGCATGGTAATAATTGATGACCGTATCCGGGAATCCCGATACCTGCTCATACTGCCCGTACGATGTATCTATCAATACATAAGAGATTGCTGCGGTGGCTGCCGCAGGCGAAGAAGGCCCAGGCGTGGGGCCAGCCGACAGGGAATCCTGCGACTTGTGCGTACATGCAGTAAGCAACATCAGGGCAATAAAAAGAAAGGTGAGGTGGGTTTTCATAACAGTTATATAAAGCTAATGATTTTTCTGATGTGTATGCGCTAAGCCCAGCCATTCTTTTTATAGCCCTCATAGCCCACCTTCATGGCTACGCCTACCTGCTTCATCAGCTCCTTATCAGCCGTCTTGATGTGGAAGCAGGCCTTTCCTTTGAGCAACTTTAGGAGGTCGGGGGATAGCTTGCCGCTCATGGCTTCATAATTACAGTATATTGGCATGTAGTAAAAGCCCACATAGGTGCTTTGCAGCGCTATGGTTACAAAGCCCAGAGCCGGCCTTGGCTTGCCCAATATCACCATGCCCGGCTTTTGAGACCAGAGGTCGTATTTGCCTGCTGTATCCGCACAGGCCTTTATATGGCCTTTTTCGTAGGGCTTCATCTCTTTTTTGAGCGCGGTGAATATTTCCTGTAGCTGCTCCTGCGATAGTTTTGCCATGGGCCTTGTTTTTTGAAGATCTGTGCGATCAAATCTATTCATTTATAGCCAAAATTGCATGATAACAGGAATAATGTAACTATTCAGCTGTAATTTGAGTTTGGGTTCTGCCTAAATGGCACTATATTTATCATGGTTTAACTTTTGCTACAACTATACAAACAGAACTATATTATGGACCAGAACGA
>CAIVKT010000194.1 GCA_903906615.1 uncultured Bacteroidota bacterium
GGAAGCCCCTTTAGGGGTTTGGGGTTTACTCCGTCTTATACGCCCCACCCTCATACTTCGTCAGGAAGACGTGGGCATTCTCCAGGTACATGACGTGGCCATCTTTATCCCAGCGCGGCCGCACATCAAAATGTGTAAAGGGCGCGGCAGCATTGTCGCTGTAATTGCTGTTGAAGATAGTACCATACTGGCGCAGCAGCCCCGCATACCAATACATGGTCTCAAAGCCACGGTAAGCAAGTTCAGGGGCAGTACCACCATAGTCGCGGTGAAAAGTAGTGGCTATATAATGCCCCAGCGCACCGGTACGGTCTATATGAAATGGCGTGGTGATGTTAATGCTTAGATTAGGGAACGCATCATCCTTGCGCAGGTCGGCAATACCGCCCCAAGATGGCATACCATATACCTCGAAGTGCGTACCCGGAAAATCATGCGACAGTTCCTTCAGTATACTGTCTGCCGCATAGGGGTCCATCACCGATATGATCACCACATTGGGCCTCGTACTGTCGAACAACCGGGCCAGGCTGTCTTTGCCGGGCATAGTGTTGCAGGAGAGCTTACCGAAAGTTAGACGGTCGCTGTCGTCACCGGTTATGTAGCTATAAGCATCGGCATCAGCCTGTGTAGAGGTGCGGTACAGCAGCCCTACCTTCATACCGGGGAATTTGCGGGCAACATCAGCATTCATCCATTCGCAGTGTGTTTTCAGCGAGGGCTGTATCATCGTGAATAACGGATCATTGCGCACCCCGCCATCCGAGGCCGACAGCGTGGATACAAAGTTGATGTTCTTAGCCTTGGCATATTCCGCCAGCACATCTATATCGTGCGTAGCAATGGCAGCGATCACCAGGTCCGATGAATCGAGTGCATTTTTGCTAATGAGCATCTCGGGGCTTTCGGCGGCAGAGGCCACATCATGCACATAGATATCCACGCTGTAGCCTGCTTTTTTCAGGCTGTCAGCGGCAATAGTGAGGCCCTCGTAAAAGGCAACACCGGGCTGGCCTTTCTCAGGTATCTTGTCGTTCTTTATCTCATCGAGGTACATCTGGGCCAGCACATCTATACGGTAGCGCGCTTTCATCACAGTAGGAGGATACACAAACGGCTGCTGTTTTTTTACTACAACTACAGGCTTATGATGGCTTGCATATTTTTCATCACGCCGCTGTTTTTTGCGGTCCTTTTTTTCTTTCTTGCGCTCCTGCTTTTCTTTCTTCTTCATCTGCTTGCGCTCATGCCTTGTAAGCGGCGCAGGCTGATCGGCAGTTTGTTCTTTTTTGTGCTTATGTTTTTTGGAGAATGGAGTAGCCTCTGTATTATTTACAGCTAACAAAGCAAGCAATAAGGCAACTACAAATTTGTGCTTCATAAGCATAATGTTGTATCAAAGATATAAAATGCAGTTGTGATATTTCACAGTATAATGCACATCTTTAAACATAATGATCAAACTAAGGACAATTCAACTTTGAGAAAATATGATTAATTTTACAGTAAATACAAAGTTATGCTCCAACTTAAACCAAATTATGTCACCGATAATGGTAATAAAAAAATTGCGGTGCAACTGAATCTTAAAACATATGAACGAATAGAGGAAGTGCTTGAAAATTATGCTTTATCTCATTTAATGGAAGATGCAAATGAAGGTGGATCATTGAATTTAGAAGAAGCCAAAGCTTACTATAAAAA
>CAIVKT010000195.1 GCA_903906615.1 uncultured Bacteroidota bacterium
AGACAGGTGGCAATTCTTTAACGGCATCAATGATATGAGCGCTACGATCAATGGAGGGTTGGATGGGGCTGCCCTTGACATGGGGAAAAACTTTTGCCTGATGAATAGTTCCAAAAGATCGCAAAAATTTGCAGTGAATATGGACAAAACGCAGGCATATAAAATGCACATCTCTTTCAAGGTGGCTGATAACAGTGAATTCCCATCGATGGATATGCACTACTTTTTCCAGAACGGGAATGCCGGTATAGAGATGCCGATCTTTGTGCAATAGCAGTCACTTTAAGTACACTGAATTATTAGCGCTAAAAAGCAGCTATTTTTGCTGCATGGCCAACAGACTCAAAGACGAACAAAGCCCCTATTTATTGCAACATGCGAACAACCCTGTGGACTGGTATCCTTGGGGCGATGCTGCATTTGAAAAAGCGAAAGCAGAGCATAAGCCGCTTATCGTGAGCATAGGCTATGCGGCCTGCCATTGGTGCCACGTGATGGAGCATGAGAGCTTTGAAGACGAGCAGACGGCGGCCTATATGAATGAGCATTTTGTGTGTGTGAAAGTAGACAGGGAAGAACACCCTGATGTGGACCATATGTACATGGATGCGGTACAGGCCATCAGCGGTAGCGGAGGCTGGCCGCTGAATGTGTTTGTAACGCCGGAGCGCGCGCCCTTTTATGGCGGCACGTATTACCCGCCCAGGGCTGCTTACAACCGCCCCTCGTGGATGCAAGTGATGGCGCGTATGAACGAGGTGTGGAGCACCAACCAGGATGAAGTGGCGCAGCAGGCGGGGCAGATGATCGCGCATTTAAAACAGGCATCGCTGAAGTCGTTTACAACCACTGAAAAGACTATTGATAAAGATACCTGCAGGAGGATAGCGGATACGCTGCTACAGCAGGCTGATAAAGAGTATGGCGGCTTTGGTAATGCGCCGAAATTCCCCGGCACTATGGCTATTAGTTTTTTGCTGGAGCATTATCATTTCACCGGGTATGAGCCTGCGCTGAAACAGGCGTTGCGCAGCCTGGATGCAATGATAGAAGGGGGTATCTACGACCAGTTGGGTGGGGGCTTTGCGCGCTACTCTACCGACAGGGAGTGGCTGGCGCCGCACTTCGAGAAAATGCTGTACGATAACGCGCTGCTGATAAGCGCGCTTTGCGATGGCTACAGCATTACCAGGAATGCGCGCTACAAAGAAGTGATAGAAGAAACGATAGCCTTTGCGGAGCGCGAACTGAAAGATGAAAGCGGCGGCTACTATTGCGCGCTGGATGCGGATAGCGAAGGGGTGGAAGGGAAATTTTACACGTTTACGTGGGATGAATGGGTAGATGCTTTGCAGCCATTTGATCCCTTCGACGAGGCTCAGGATGACCCCTTCGACGAGGCTCAGGATGACAATATGCTGGAAGAATATTTTGGTGTAAGAAGAGAAGGCAACTGGGAAGGGACGAATATACTGCATGTGGCTAAGAGTATTGCTGCGCTTGCAACTGAGTATGGCGTGGCAGAAGAAGTAGTGTTGCGAAGAATAGCCGATGCGAAGCAAAAATTATGGGCTGCAAGGGCAAAAAGAATAAGGCCACAGACAGATGATAAGAGCCTGCTGTCGTGGAATGCGCTGATGAATATAGCGCTGACCAAGGCGGGTGTGGTATTGGAGCATGAGCCTTACCTGCAACGAGCAACAGCGCATATGCAGTGGATGGTGGCGGCCTTTGAAAAAGAGGAATTACTACACACCTGGAAAAACGGCACAGGGAAAATAACTGCCAAGCTGGATGACCATGCGTACCTGGTGCAAGCGATGCTGCAACTGGCATCGGCAACGGGTGAAGCGCAGTGGGTAGTGAAGGCTGCAACCCTTACCGGTGGCGTGCTGGCGGAGTTTGGCGATGCCGGTGGCTACTTCTATTATACAGCCGCTCATCAAAGCGATATACCTGTGCGCAAGATAGATGTATACGATGGTGCCACGCCTTCCGCGAATGCGTTGATGGCGCACAACCTATGGATATGTGGCATGTGCATGGAGCAGCCCCAATACATAACGCAGGCGGTGGGTATGCTGCACAATATGAGCGACACAGTAGCGCGGTATAGCTACTCATTCGGCTATTGGGCTATGCTGCTGCAGCGGCATGTAATGGGCATGAAAACAGTAATAAACGCAGGGAAAAGCGCAGACGAAATAAGGAAAGAGCTGCAGCGGGAATATATTCCGGGGGTATTTGCGCTCAATTCAAAGAAAAAAATATCTGAAGTGGCAATAATGGAAAAAAAGTTTTTTGAGGATAAAACGTGTATATTTGTTTGCACAGAACAGGCCTGCCTATCGCCTGTAAGTACTGTCAATGAGGCACTTAGCCTTCTGAGCCAATAACAAAGTACATCAGTGGAATTGCGTGTGGGTTTTGCCATTTTTGCGTAAAATCGGGAACAAATTTTCCCTGAAAGTTGCATTTTTCGAAAAAACTTTGAATATTGTGCGTCGGTTTCGTGTTGTGTGGATTGAAAATGAGGAAAATTATAAGTTTGCCAAATAGCAAAAACAAAAGAGCAGTATGAAAAAAACTTCCTTGAAGGTCTCGGCTTTAGCCTTGCTTGCGGTTGTTGCAGCAAGTTGCGGACAACCTAGCTCGAATGGCCAGTTGGTAGGAGATCAAACGAGAATGAGTTATAAGGCCCCATTGCCGATCGGCATGGTGTATGTTCCATCGGGTTCCTTTAAAATGGGTGCCAGTGATGAGGACATACGTGGCAGGAATGACGCGACCATCCACACAGTGCAGCTGGTGGGCTTTTACATGGATGCAACAGAAATATCTAACCAGGAATACCGCCAGTTTACCAATTGGGTAAGAGATTCGATAGCTAATACTATACTCGGTAATTTCAAAGATAATGCCGATGGCACGCAGCGCTTAGATATGAGCAAGCACATCAACTGGAAAGACCCTGAATTACAGGACCAGCTTTCCGCTATGTATGTGCCTGCCGAGCAAAGTGGCTGGGGCCGCAAAGTGTTTGATGCCAGCAAGCTTTGCTATCACTACTCTGCATTCAACTATGCAGCCTCTGTGCAGCACCCTGACGATCCGCAGACAAAGTATATCAACAACTTCGACCCGAAGATATATCCTGATACAACGGTTTGGATCAAGCAATTCAACTACTCCTTCAATGAGCCTATTGCCTGGCAGTATTTCTGGTTCCAGGGCTTTAATAAATATCCCGTGGTTGGTGTGAACTGGAAACAGTGCCATGCGTTCTGCGATTGGCGCACACACATCTGGGTATCTACCCGCGAAGGCGAAAGGCAATATACCGAAAGCCGTTTCCGCCTGCCTACAGAGCAGGAGTGGGAATATGCTGCACGTGGCGGACGTAACGAAGCGCCATATCCATGGGGCGGTCCTTACATCATCAACAAAAAAGGCTGTTACCTGGCCAACTTCAAACCACAGCGCGGCAACTATGCAGCAGACGGTGGCTTGTACACAGTACCTGTGGATTGGTATGCAGCAAATGACTACGGCCTGAAGAACATGTCGGGTAACGTATCTGAGTGGACTGAATCTGAATACTATGGAGGCGCTTACCAACAGCAGGCAGACATCAACCCAAGTGTTACTTACAACACACAGGCGGGCGACCCACAATGGATGAGGCGTAAAGTAGTACGCGGTGGCAGTTGGCGCGATGTGGCTTACTACCTGCAGGTGAGCACAAGGGATTATGAATATGAAGACACAGCAAAAGCTTATATAGGCTTCCGTTGCGTTTATTCAGAAGTAGTTCCGGCCCTTACCAACAGGCGTGTGCTGAACAGGTAATCTAAACATAGAAGCGAACTAAATTTTTTTAAATCAAGCATAGAAAAATCATCGAAAATGAATCCAATAGCACTGTTTTTTGAAACAAACCAAGGTAAATACGTAAAGAACCTGATCATCGGCCTTGGTGCCTCGGTGGTACTGTTAGGTGCACTTTTTAAGATACAGCACTGGCCCGGCGCCTCTTACATGCTCACAGCGGGCATGGTTACGGAAGCCGTTATTTTTGCGATGCTTGGATTGCTCCCGCCACATGCGGATTACTATTGGGAGCGTTTTTACCCGGACATTACTGAGAATCCACACGTGGAGGCTTTCCGTAAAGGTGTGAAGCATATTGAAAAGCCAGGTGATTCACCAACAAAGTCATTAGACAAAATGCTGGAAGAAGCACAGATCAACACTCCGAACCTGAAACGACTGAATGATAATTTCCAGAATTTCAATAAATCGGTAGACCAGATCAAGGATATGTCTGATGTTACCTCATCTACCAACGCATACGCACAGAGTGCTCGTGAAGCAGCGGACGCACTGGGCCAGATGAAGAGTACTTTTGTAGGCGCTACTGCCAGCATGAGTTCTTTCAACGCTGCTGCTGATGATACTGCCAAGTTCCACGAACAGGTATCTGTATTGTCGAGGAACCTGGGTACACTGAACCAGATATATGAAGTAGAGCTTTCTGACGCAAACAACCATCTGAAAGCGATGAACAAGTTCTACAGCAACCTGGTGAGCGCATCAGATGCAATGGCATCAAGCGCTGCCGATGCGATCAGCGCTAAGGATCAAATGGCAACATTGGCTAAGAACCTGACCGTATTGAACCAGGTTTATGGCAATATGCTCACAGCAATGCAGGGCCGTTAATACCTCTGCATTCAAGGAATTAAATATATTACTCATAGTAAAAGCTAAATAATGTCTATACCTAAAGAGCCGCGGCAGATAATGATCAACCTGATGTACCTGGTGTTGACGGCACTGCTGGCCCTAAACGTATCCAATGAGATCCTCAACGCCTTCAAGACGCTGAGCCAGAGCATTGATAAGTCTAACCAGTCGATTGATCAGAAGAATGTCGAGGTATACACGAACATCAAAGACAATGAAGCGTTGCCGGGGCAGCATGATAAAGTGCATCCATACCGTTTGAGAGCGGATGAGGTGGTAGCAAAGGCAAATGCGATGGTGCAGTACCTGAATGACTGGAAGCGCAGGATCATCATGGAAGCAGGCGGTTACAACCATAAAGAAGGTGAAGACAGTACCTTACCGGAAAGGTTGGATAACATTGATGCTACCACTTCGTTACTAGTGGAAAAGAAGGGTGGTGACACATTGAAGGATAGGATAACAGAAATGAGGAAATACCTGCTTCAACAGGTTGATCCTAAAGACTCCGGAGCCATAAGTTCCGTAATGCCGATCAGGGTTGTGAACGCAAAGAAAAACGACCATAACCCTACCGGCGACTGGAGCATTGAGAACTTTGAGCATATGCCTGCTATAGCTGCAATGGCCCTCTTCTCCAAGTATCAGAATGATATAAGGAGCAGCGAGGCGCTGGTGCTGACCAAATTGTTTGAGGAGGCACATGGTAAGGATATCAAGTTTGATACCATTGGCGCTATAGCGATACCGAAACAAAGCTATGTGCTGGACGGAGATAAGGTGGAAGCATCTATATTAATGGCGGCATTTAACAGGAGCAATGCCCCTGTTGTTACCATCACGCAGGGTGGCGGACAGAAAAAAGACGCTAAAGACGGTGTTGTGCCATGGGAAACTGTAGCTTCTGGTACCGGCCTGCAAACAGTAAAAGGTAAAATAGTACTGCATACGGAGAATGGTGATCAGACAAGGGACTGGTCATTCGATTACATGGTAG
>CAIVKT010000196.1 GCA_903906615.1 uncultured Bacteroidota bacterium
GGCGCATTTGATGAGCTTGTCTACTTTCTTTTCCACTATCTCGAAATCGTATTGCGGTACGTTGGCTATGAGTATCTTTTCGTGGTAGGTGGGTAGTGCGTTCTCGGTGCTGTTGAGCAATTCTTCAAACAGCTTTTCGCCGGGGCGCAGGCCGGTGAAGATGATCTTGATATCCACATCAGGCTCTTTGCCGGCGAGTTTGATAACCTTGCGGGCAAGGTCGGCTATCTTCACGGGCTTGCCCATATCGAAGATGAATATCTCGCCGCCCTGTCCCATTACTCCCGCCTCTATTACCAGCAGGCAGGCTTCTGGTATGGTCATAAAGAAACGGGTAATGTCGGGATGGGTAACAGTGAGCGGGCCACCTTTTTGCAGCTGCATTTTAAAGCGTGGTATCACTGAGCCGTTAGAGCCGAGTACATTGCCAAAGCGGGTAGTGACGAACTTGGTGGTGTTATTCCCATCCTGGGCAATGTGCCTGAAGAAGCTCTGAGTGAATATCTCGGCGATGCGCTTGGATGCACCCATTACATTGGTGGGGTTCACGGCTTTGTCTGTAGAGATCATCACGAACTTCTCTACGTTATTAGCTACGGCTATCTCTGCAAGTATTTTGGTGCCGAGCACATTATTAATGACAGCTACCGATGGGTTGTCTTCCATGAGCGGCACATGCTTGTAGGCGGCGGCGTGGAATACGATTTGCGGGGTGTATATCTCGAAGAGATGCTCCATGCGCTGGCGGTCGCATATATCGCCGAGGTAGGCTTTTACATTGGCATTCTTATACTTATCTGATACCTCCATGAAGAACTCATGCGTTGGTGTTTCGGCTTTGTCGCACAAGATGATAAGTGAGGGGCGGTATTGTATCAGCTGCCTTACCAATTCGCTGCCTATAGAGCCTGCAGCGCCGGTAACCAGTATACGCTTGCCTTTGAGCTCGGTGTAGATGGCTTCATTGTGTATCTTGATAACCTCCCTTTCCAGCAGGTCTTCGATGTTGATGTCTTGCAACTGCTGGGTATCGAGCTTACCATTGAGCCAGTCGCGCATAGCAGGCACCTGCTGTATGCGGATGCCGTAGTTGAGGCAGGTATCAACGAGGTAATTGAGCTTTGTTTTTTCTATCTGCTTGTTGGCAATGATGAGTACTTCAGCGCCATCGTTGCGGAGCTTGGCAATGCTACTTTCGTGGGAGTTGTATATAGGGAGGCCCTCTACAAATTTGCCGGAGGCGTTGAAAGAATCGTCCATGAAAGCCATTACCTGCATATCGCCATTGGGCAGGCTGTTCATCACTTTCATGATGTGGAGGCCATTGGCAGAGGTATCAAAAACCACCACCTTTTTCTTATTGATCTTGTCGCCGTAAGACAGGGCTTTATAGAAGTTGAAGCAATAGCGTACCGCCAGCCTGTAGGAGATAATAACAAATGTGGTGATGAGGAAGTTGATCGTTACGATCTGTAGGGTAAAGAAATTGCCAGACCTTAAAAAGGTAACATTGAGGGTGAGATAAAGAAAGGAAGCAATGGCATTGACCATGACCAGCCTTTGCGCATCTTCTATATTAGTATACCTGATGATACCCGCAAAACTCTTAAATACATAAAAGAGAACAGCATTAATAATGAATGCCACACCCATCATAAAGCGCAAGCCTACATCTACGTGCGACCAATTGAAGTTGAGCTTCAGCATCCGGGTGAGGAACAGGCAGAAGCATACCAGGAAAAGATCTAAAAGGAAAACGAGCCAGCGTGGAAGAATACGTATCTTATATGCCATAGTTTTCAGTTAGCGTGATAGATAGAGATGTTAAATCCCTGTTATCAGAAACAAGAATACAATACTACAACAAATCAGGTATAATGCACAATTAAATGATAAATATTTTTCTAATTTACTAAACGAAAGTTATAGGTTTGGTCTTTGGGGTGTGTTTTTATTTTGCATGTGCTTTAGAAGACCATAAATTGTCTTATATTTGAGTCATATTTTCTATCTGTAAAACAACATTATCTATATATGCTTGATGGCATTAACATACTGGTAGTAGAAGATAATGAGCTGAACCAGCGTATTACCAATTTCATTCTGCTGAAGCAGGGAGCAACCATAAAAAATGCCACGAACGGAAAACAAGCTATTGAATTGCTGCGGGAAGGCCATTTTGATATAGTACTCATGGATCTGCAAATGCCTGAAATGGATGGCATAGCCACAGCAAGGTATGTGCGGCAGGAATTAAAAAATGATGTGCCTATCATTGGTATAACTGCTGATATGTTTACAAATGATACGCCGGAGTGCCTGGAAGCAGGTATGAGTATGTGTATCGCAAAGCCTTTTGAGGCGAAGACCATAGGCAGCCTGATACTGGATGTAATAGGTGCTACAAGTAACTAAAATGCTATTTCATGACACCACCTGCACTAGACCTAAGCTTTGTATATACTGCCTCTGATAATGACCCGACCTATATTTATAATATAGTATCCCTGTATATAGACACTGCGCCCAAGGGTCTGCTGGAACTGGAAAA
>CAIVKT010000197.1 GCA_903906615.1 uncultured Bacteroidota bacterium
ATTTAGGGTTGTTATTAATTGCCGGGTTGGCAATTGTTATAGATGTTCTGTGATAAACTGTCCACGCAGAATCATACAGTTTTGATAAGCCTGTTGTTATAAAGGTTACGCCACTATCTATGCTGTAATCAAAATACTGGTAAATATCGCCACTGGTAGTGCTTGATGACTGCGAGGCATAAGTGATCAATATGTTCTGGTAATTAGTGGTAGGGATGTAAAACATCAGGTACACGCTATCCATCGGGTTGCGTGGGCGAAGGCCGTTGCCTGCCACAGCTCCAAGCCTGAGGTTGACCGTGTCGTAATCTGTAGGGGCTGTAGCTACAAAGTCGAGTATGGTAGCCGTGTTGTGGTATGTTGCAGATGTGCCGGGAAACAGCGCATACACAAACCTTGCTTTTGAGGTGTCTATCCGTGAATAATCCGCGTCTATCGGTGCAGGGAAGGTGGGATAGGTGTACACCGAAGTGAAGTTGTTAAAATTCCAGTAGTGGATCAGCGTCCCCTGGGCATTGGCTTTGGAGCCGTTTAAGAGCAATAAGGTGATAAGGGCAATAAAAGAAAGTGGCCTTGCCAGCGCCGGGCGTAAAGCTTGCAACATAAAAATAGTTTTAGGATGCAAATGTGCCGAACGAATGTTACCAACAGGTTACCGGTGTGTAAAGTGTATTTAAACTTATTGTTACCTCGCCGCTCTGGTATAAGCCCGCTACTTTTTAGTAAACGTGCTTTCCAATATCAGGTTGTGATGCCCTGTAATGTTTAATGTATAAACTCCCTCATCTGCCTTGATGCTCAGGCGCATATCCTTTTCTTTGACTTTACTCGCGTTCTTAAATATCGTATTGCCGGCTTTATCAGTACATTTTATCTTCACATCCTGACCGATCACATCGTCAGGAAAGTGGATGACGATCGTACCATCGGCTTCAACTGTCATGGTGGCCTCTTCCTTTACAAACACTACCGGGTTGGCTATCTCCGGGTCGGCAGGGCTTATGCCGCTCGTGTTTTGCGTTACTTCCAACGACAGCATCACCGGGTATTTGTTCGACATCCGGTACAGCGCTTCTATCACCTCTGCCGGGGCTGCTGTGTTTTCATGTACGTTCCTGTCGTTTATGGCTACTTTAAACCGTTGCCCGTCATTGCCTATAGTGTGGTAAGAATTGGGTATGTACCTGATGTAGTTCGTATTGTTCACTATCCATTGCGAGATAAAAATATGGTCATACCAGTTTTTCGCGCCGCCGCCCGTTCCGCAGGAGTTAGGCACATCTGCCGATTTCCTTGTAGAGGTCGTAAAGTAGGCGGCAAAGTCTGTATTATGGTCCCAGTTCGCTGGATACGATAATTTACGGTCCGGATAGAACGGCGGGTCTGAGAACCGAAAGCCGGTATCCTTGTTAGCAACAAGCGTTTGATAAAAAGGCTCGTCTGAATTTCTTGAATTGTAGTCGCCGAGGTTAATGAAGTTGGGTAAGTGCGTAAAATGTGCTTTGATCCCTTTCATCTCCTCCCCTATCTGCACTCCGCGTACGTTCTCATTCTCATCTCCCGATCTGTCGTGCGTAGGCAGCACATACAAAAATGTGGTATCGTGCGTACGGGCAAGGTTGGGGTCTTTGTAATACAGTTTGTAGGTATTGAAGTCGGTAATGTTCACATAAGAACAGGTAATGCCGAGATAGCCCAGTTTGCGCTGGTCGTAGAACAACGCAGCCCCGCTGGCCGAGCGTGCCGCATTGGTAATAGTACAATACGCATACCTGCCGGGGAAGGCCGCATTCAGCGCATATTGCAGTATGGAGTCGGCAAAGCCTTTGGGTGCAGTGCCATATTTATCTTCATCGCTCACCGGTATTGATGCCATCTTATCCATCGAGAGCAGATCAGGATTGGCGTACGTAACTATTGTTTTCAGATATTGATGATAATACCCGTTTGGCCCCTGGCAGCCATTGCCATAGTACAGTACGTTGTACGCCATCACCCGCAGGGTGTCTTTCTGCGCAAATGATGGCGTACCGCTGTATAGGGCAAGTGCCAGTAAAAAGGCTATCGCTGCGCGTTGCTTCATAAAATATATTTAGTAAAAGTTGTAGCTTAAATTTGTTTATCCTCCTGCTTTCAATCCTGTTATAGCAGGTGTTGTTATTCTCGTTGGTATGCTGATCTCAAATTTTGAATTGCACCCTGCTTTAGGGTTGTATACTAAAAAATAGTAGCTGCAAACATCAAACCCATTTTGTACATACTATTTTATAAATAATAGTGACGAATAGTTGGCGAAGGTCTATCTGATATGTTACCAAATAGTTACCGCTACATTACCGCTACATGAATTTGGTTTCAACAAACATTACTCTTTCGTTGATCCAAATTTTGTTAGAAATATATCCTTAACACTGGCGTAATACTGCGATAACGTTACTGTCATTCCTTTGCACAAAAACCGAGAGAAAATGAAAAAACAATTACTAAGCACAGTATTTTGCATCGCAGCGCTGGCAGCCA
>CAIVKT010000198.1 GCA_903906615.1 uncultured Bacteroidota bacterium
GTGATCACATCCAGTATTCGGGCATGCAGCTCTTTCGCCGGTGCATCAGGGGGTAAAGATTGTGCAATCCGGTTCACCATGTTCAGTTCCTGCTCTTTTACGCCTTTTACTGTTTCCCATACATTTTTGGATACGTAGATCTGCTGCGAGAGGTTGTGCTCAAATTCTGTGCGTATGGTAAAGGTAATGGCCATTTGCAGATCGCGGACGGTCATAGAGGAGTCGTACACACGGGTGATGAGCTGGCGGGGGCTGATGCGCTCAATGAACAGCACCATCCTTTCATAAGCCTGCAAACGGAGGCGAAGGGTAACATCCTGCGCGTCCTGGAAGATAGCCAGTTGCTTTCGCTGCGTTTGCGAAACAAGAAATTTTTTAACAATAAGATAGCTGGACGCTAAAACGACCAATGCCGGTATAGTGTATTTGCATATCTCTAATAATGTGAGTGTTATATTATCCATAGTGTGCAAAAATAAGGAACGTTGATAAAGTGTGTGGCATAATTTTTAGTACACTTAGCAAAAACGAATTTTTATGATCATGCGCATTAAAAAGACTGAAGCTGCTAAACAAGAGATACCGGCCATGAATACCCTCACCGAGCGGGTGAACAAGATGACACAAAATGGCTATACTGATAATATGAAGGTAACTAAAGACGGTCTTTATTCCACCGAAAAGGATAAAACATATGCACCTAATGAAATTACCATTATAGACTTCTTCCGTTTCGAAGGCCAGTCGGACCCTGCTGACAACGCTATACTATATGTAATCGAAACAGAAGATGGGTGCAAAGGAATGCTTATAGACTCATATGGTGCATATGCCGATGAACATATCAACAAATTCATCAGGGAGGTAGAGGGCATCAATAAAAAAGACAGCCCCAGCAACGCGCCACGAGATAGTGCAGCTTAATCCTCAGCGGGGAAGAACAATTTGAATTGCGCGCCCATATTCAGTTCGCCATGTGCCATCATATATCCTTCATGGTTGGCCATGATTCGCTGGCAAATGGCCAACCCTATACCCTTTCCTTCATAATCAGACTGCTGGTTGTGCAGCCGCTGAAATATCCTGAATATCTTATCAATGTATTTGTCATCGAAGCCGATGCCATTATCCGAACAAGTGATCCTGTAAAATTTGCGGTGGAGCAGGTTGGGGTTAATCGCCGAGAGCTCATGCCCGTTAATTTTTTCGCAGGTAATAGTGATCATTGGGTTCACGCCCTCGCGGGTGAACTTCAATGAATTGTCGAGGAGGGCAGTAAATAATATTTTTAACTGGTTATCATATCCTTCAATTATAGGTAGTTGCTGCACCTGCACATGGGCAGCTTTTTCCTTTATCTTGTCATTAAGATCAATGAGGATGTACTGGAGCATCCTATTAATATCGGCAGGCAGCTTTTCTTCCTCTGTTTTGGTAAGGTTGGTGAGACTGATGAGGTCTGAGATCAGCAGCTGCATTCGGTTTGCCGAGTGATTGATACGTTCTAATGTGTATTCATTTTCTTTATCAATGGCGCCTTTTTTCTGGTACAGCATCATGTTACTGAACACTTGTATCTTTCTCAATGGTTCCTGCAGATCATGCGAAGCAGCATAGGCTATCTCCTCCAGTTCGCTATGCGATCTTCTGAGGTCAATGATCTTAGACTTCAGCTCTTCCTGGAACTTCATCCTGCCCCGCAGCTCCTTGATCATTATAGCAAAGAGTATGAGTGTAACAAAGCAAAATACGAAGAGTAGGTACTTTAATGTAGTAGTAGTAAGTTTCTGGTAAAATTCCTGGTTTTTGAAATTAGCAGCAAGCAGCGCGTTTTGTGATTGGTGTATATCCCTGAGCCGGCGAGAAATGTCGAGCATGACCTTGCGGCCATCAAAATAATAAGAAGACGGGGTTACCATTTTTGCTGAATCGGCATATGCTATGTTTTGCCGGGCATAATTGATGCGCAAGGCTATATCACCCTTGATAATGGTAAGCGCTGTGGTTGCGGCTTTGTTATCTTTAAGTAATATTTCCAGCTTCTTTACATACGGCTGTACACTGTCAATAGCATTATTAAGAAACCTGAGATAAATGGTATCGCGGGTAAGAATATAGCCACGTTCTGTTCTGTCCATATCCTTCATGCACCCCTCGGTCTTGTACAGTTCATCGATAACTGTATGCGTTTGGTCTACAAGGTCAGAGTAAGTAGTGAAGGTAGTGAAGCGCTCCATAGAATACAGCGAGAGCGCTACCATGGAGGCAAACGAAATGCAAAATGCGATGATAAAAAACAGTAGCCTCCTCTTCATTGGTTTTCAAATCTACATTTTGTAGAACAAATTCCTCATGGTTCGTAAAAAATAAGAACGTTAAAGATAACCTTAAAAATATATTACAATAAAAAAACAACGTAAAACAAGTTTCTATCAATACAAAATAGATATCTAAAATAAATATTGTTTAGCAATAGTAGTTTGGCTTCAAGGTTGCCTTATAGAAGACAAACTCAACCACTATACTATGATCGCTCAACAACAAACGCAACGCCAACAGCTCAAGATACTTCCACAGCAGATACAATTATTGAACCTGTATTTCCTCAACTCGCTGGAACTGCAACAGCGCATAAAGAATGAACTGGAAGAAAATCCCTTTCTTGATGCCAACGAAGAAAAGCCCGAAGACGCTGATACAAAGCTATCAAAGGACTCCGAACAGGATTTTCATGACTGGGAAGAATCTATGTACGAAGACAGGCCCGACTATAAATCAGACTATCAAAATTATTTTGATACTGAAGTAGCGCCCAATGCGCCTATCGTAAACATTGCCACATTCAAAGAAGAAGCAAAAACACAACTGAACCTGCTGAACCTGAATGACGAAGACAGATCAACAGCGGCTTACCTGATAGATATACTTAGCCCACAAGGGTTGATGGATATTCCGCTGGAAGAAGTAGCTGATGATATGTCTTTCCACTTTCAGACCGTTGTGGATGCCGAAAGAGTAAACAGGGGCCTTGCTATAGTACAATCTCTGGAACCAACGGGCATAGGTGCCTGCAATATCAAAGAATGCCTGCTGCTGCAACTCAAATCTATGGACCAGGACAGGCAAGAAGTAAGGTGCGCTATATCGCTGCTGGAACATCATTATAACGACCTCATCCACCGCCAGTTTGAAAAGCTGCACCACACGATGAAGATCAATGACGACCAGTTGAAGAATGTACTGAACCTGATAGGGAGCCTCAAATTTTATCCTGTTACAGAAACTGCACAGCACGACCCTAAAAACACCATTATTCCCGACTTCATTATCACCAGCTATGGCGATAACATACAGGTTAATTTATATTCATCCCGTTCGGGTTCTGTGTTTGTGAACCAATCTTTATATGACCAGCTTGCCGGCCAGATCAGCAATAAAGACCGCATGGCAAATCAGTACGTGAAGAGCAAACTGAGTAGCGCCTTGTGGTTTGTAAATGCTGTGAAACAAAGAGAAGATACTATGCTGCGCATCATGCGCTGTATCGCAGATATGCAGTACGATTACTTTATTGACGGCGACATACGCCAGTTGAAACCAATGGTGCTGCGCAATGTATCAGACGAAACGGGGCTGGACATATCTACTATTTCCCGGATAACGAGCAATAAATATGCCGCAACACCATTTGGCCTGGTGTACCTCAAAGACCTGTTCAGCGAAGGTATAGCAGACAAGAAAGGTGAAGTGATCAGTAATAAAGTGATACAATCCGTGATCGGCGAAGCAATAGGGTCAGAAGACAAAAAACACCCTTATACCGACCAGCAGTTAGTGAACTTCCTGGTTGCCAAAGGGTATAACATAGCCAGGCGTACTGTCGCAAAATATAGGGAACAAATGCATATACCTATTGCGCAGGTAAGGGCGGTATGGGCGTGATGATATCAGAATACTGCGCCGATTCATACACGGCGCAGTATTTTAGTTTAGCCACTATCTGCTCTGCGATTTATTGATTATATTTGAAAACACACACCACCATATGCATAAAATATTAGTAGTTGACGATGACCATGACATGTGCCTGTTACTTACCCGCTACCTTACGAGGAACGGGTATTTCGTTTCGAGTGCAAATAGTGGACAAGGCGCGATAGAATGGATGAAGAAGAACTCCCCTGAACTTGTATTATGCGATTTCAGGCTGGATGATATGACCGGTACTGAACTGCTGGGCAAGATAAAAGAACTGCACCCTGCCGCCGCCGTGATCATCATTACCGGATACAGCGATGTGAAGGATGCGGTAGAAGTAATGAAATTGGGCGCCTATGATTATGTGACCAAGCCGCTATACCCCGAAGAGATATTGCTGACCATAAAGAAAGCGCTCGCCGAGGAACCAAAGGACAGCAATGCCCCCAAGCCGCTGATCAGTAAATCGAATAGCAATACTGCCGCCTCAAAAAGCATGAGTGACGGCAAGTATATCTTTGGCAACAGCCCTGAATTTGCAACCATACTGAAGCAGATAGAGCTGGTGTCTCCCACCAACTTCAGCGTGATCATATACGGCGAAAGCGGCAGCGGCAAGGAGGCCATAGCCCACCAGATACACCAGAAGAGCAAGCGGGCCAATAAGCCATTTGTGGCTATTGATTGCGGTGCCCTGTCTAAAGAACTGGCAGGGAGCGAGCTCTTCGGGCATGAGAAAGGTTCTTTTACCGGGGCGCTCAACCAAAAGATAGGCAGCTTTGAGTTGGCAAATGAAGGAACGATATTCCTGGATGAAATAGGCAACCTGTCTTACGATATACAGGTATCGCTGCTTCGAGTGGTGCAAGAGCGCAAGCTGCGCCGTGTGGGTGGCGTGAAGGATATAGAACTGGATGTGCGCATCATCATAGCCAGCAATGAGAAGCTGTGGGATGCGGCAAGGTCAGGCAAATTCAGGGAAGACCTTTATCACAGGTTCAATGAGTTCAGCATTGATGTGCCTTCGCTGCGCGAGCGCAAAGGCGATATCATGCTGTTTGCCAACCATTTCCTGCAGGTGACCAATAAAGAATTGGAAAAGAATGTAAAGGGCTTTACCAAAGAAGTGGAAGATGTGCTGGAAAATTACATCTGGTACGGTAACCTGCGTGAGCTGAAAAACGTCATCAAGCGGGCTACCCTGTTATCTGATGGCGACCTGATAGAA
>CAIVKT010000199.1 GCA_903906615.1 uncultured Bacteroidota bacterium
CGATCTCCAGATGGCTGAATTTAGCGAGATATTGAATTGTTTCTTCGAAATTTTTCTTATCAACAGAAATGCCCCGAGTGTCGCCCCAAAGGTCGCTCATACCGGCATTCATGCCGATGGACCAACCATCTTTATCAACATATAGCCTTGATGCGTCTTGTGCATATGATGTATAGCCTGTTACAAAACAGGTAGTTAGTATCAATAAGATCCGGATATACCTCGCCGACATGTATAGAAAATTTGAGGTTGAAGATATAAATTATTTTCCTTTAAAAACAGGTTTTCTTTTTTCGAGAAACGCATGTGCTCCTTCTTTCATATCTTCTGTGGCAATACAATCGCCGAATCGGCCTATTTCATTGTCGAAACCGGCAGGGTCGCAATTGCCGGCGTCATTTACAGAAGCTATGATATTAGCTATAGCGATAGGTGCTTTGGTATGTATCTTTTGCAATATTTCTTTGGCCTTAGGCAGCAGCTCTTCTATAGCCACCACATGGTTTACGAGGCCCAGTGTTTTAGCTTCGTCTGCGCCTATCATATCGGCAGTCATCATCAGTTCCATGGCCTTGCCTTTGCCTATGAGCTTAGTGAGGCGCTGTGTGCCGCCATAGCCGGGTATGAGGCCCAGGTTCACCTCGGGCTGGCCAAACTTGGCATTGGCGCTGGCCACCCTGAAATGGCACGCCATGGCCAGTTCGCAGCCACCACCCAGCGAAAAGCCGTTTACGGCAGCTATCACCGGCTTGGGACAATGCTCTATCTTGTCAAACACATTTACGCGGCCTTTTTGGGCAAGCGCGCTGCCACCTTCCTTATCCAGCGCCAGGAACTCAGTAATATCAGCCCCTGCTACAAAAGCCTTTTCGCCAGCCCCTGTTATTATCGCCGACTTTATCCCGCTATTGGTATATACTTCCTCCAGCGCGCGGCCCAGGTCTTCTACCACGTCTTTATTGAGGGCATTCATCTTATCGGGCCGGTTGATGGTGATGATGCACGTGCCGTTCTCTATCGTGGTAAGTATCGTTGAATACATTGTATCTATTGTAGTTATTTTTTGAAAAATTAAGGGCATTGAGCAATTAACAATTGAGCCATTACATTGCATTTATTTAAAAATCCGGATCATTGAGCCATTGAGTAATTAAGCAATTGAGCCATTATCTCCTGTGTTCCTTCACCCACTCTGTAATATAAGCAGCTATCTCGCTGGTAGGCGCACCCGGCGCAAAGAGCTTGCCCACGCCTGCTTCCTGCAGCACTTTCATATCTTCATCCGGTATAATGCCGCCACCGGTGAGCAATACATCGGTAAGGCCGCGCTCCTTCATCAGCTGCATCACCTTAGGGAAAACGGTATTGTGCGCCCCGCTGAGGATGCTGATGCCTATGGCATCCACATCTTCCTGCAAGGCAGTCGCTACCACCATCTCTGCTGTTTGGCGCAGGCCGGTATAGATGACCTCCATACCCGCATCGCGCAGCGATGTGGCTATGACTTTGGCGCCGCGGTCATGCCCGTCCAGCCCCACCTTAGCTACCAATACCCTCACCGGCCGTTTCAGATCATTGCTCATAAATATGTAATTGCCCTCAAAAATACTCAAAAAGCTATATTATTTCTTTAAGAGGTTTTATCAATCCTGTATGTACTAAATATAAAATTCGATTGTCAGAAAAAAATAATGCAAAAGAAGCCATTCCAGTATCCATATTTCATTACAAAACAGTGAGCGCCGCTGGCAAACATCTGGTGTCTAAGCTTTGCGGTGATCCACTCGCCACAGCAACCCACCATCGCCATAACTCAGAAAGCGGAAGCCATGCTGTAGCGCATGATCATAGAGTGTGTGCCAGCCGGTGCCAATGAATGCCGATACCAGCAATAATAAGGTGGACTGTGGCTGATGGAAGTTAGTGACCAATCCATCTGCCACGCGGAATATGTAGCCCGGCGCTATCATTATTTGCGTGCGCGTGGTGATGCGTTGCAGGCCATGGGCAGCCATATGCTGCACTATAGCATCCAATGCTTCTTTGGGGGTGCATTGTTTTGGTGTTTCGTAGGGTTCCCATTGGGTTACGGCTACGCCATGCAGGTCTACCTGCCGGCCTTGCGCCCATTTATTGCCTATCCAGTACAGGCTTTCAAGAGTACGCAATGATGTAGTACCTACGGCCACTATCTTTTTATCCGGCCCTGCGATGATCTGCCGCAGGGTATCTATGCCCACATCTATCCACTCCTCGTGCATGTTGTGGCCCTGCATGGTAGGGCTTTTTACCGGCCTGAAGGTGCCCGCCCCTACGTGCAGTGTCACATAAGCCGCATTGATGTTTTTAGCATTGAGGCTTTGCATGATGCCCTCTGTAAAGTGCAGCCCGGCAGTGGGTGCGGCCACGCTACCTTCGTCTTTGGCGTAGGTAGTCTGGTAGCGGTCATCATCTGTCGCATCTGCTTCGCGGTGCAGGTACGGCGGCAATGGCACTTTACCGGCATAGTGCAGCACCTCGGCAAATGTAAGGTCGGCATCCCAGGAGAGTGATAAGATAAATGACGTTGGGTTGCGCTCTGCTATAGTAGCAGATAATGTGAATGCAGGATCGGCATGCGCCTGTGTCAGCACCATGCCATTTTTCCACTTGGCAGCGCCCCCTACCAGGCACTCCCATTGCACACTGCCTTTTTGCAGCATGGCTGTTTGTATGTCGGCATATTGCGCGGCAGGCGCCAGGCAAAAGACCTCTATAGTGCTACCGGTAGCCTTTTTAAAGAGTAGGCGGGCATGTACTACTTTGGTCTGGTTAAATACCATAAGCGTACCAGCAGGTATGTGCGCCGCAATGTTCCTGTATGTATCTTCTGTTATCACCCCGTCTTTCCATATCGCCAATTTAGACGCATCCCGCTCGGCAAGTGGATACTTCGCTATCCGTTCATCGGGCAGATCATAGGTAAAATCGTCTATGCTGAGGTCTTTAGGGTGCATTTTTTTTAAGTGAAAAGTTATCCCGATAGCTATCGGGACTAAAAGTGTATTACCTGATCTCGGGTATAGTGATGCCTGTTATCTTGCGATAGATATCTATAGCGTATAGGTCGGTCATCCCGGAGATAAAGTCTACGAGCGATTGTATGTTGCCATACACGCCTTGTTCTTTGCCTGTGGGAAATTGCCCGGAAACCAGTTTCATGATCTTTACAGATTTTGTCAGCTCGGGGTGCAGCGCTGCATGTACAAACTCTTTCAGCAGGCCGCCTATTACATTGTAGCCTGCTATCTCTATCTCCACCACTGCTTTGTAATTGTATATGTACTTTACAGAAAAGGCATTGATAATGTCTATCAGTTTATGATCAGCCTCAGGCAGGCATTTCAGCAGATCTTTTTCGAGTGTACCATTGAGCAGGTCAGCTTCGTGCGCCATAAATATTTTTGCCATCTTGCCGATCATCAGCCCTATCCAGCGGGCGCGTATGTATTGCACCTTCTGGTTGTCATCATTTATATTGGCCAGCTTCTTTTCTATGTAGGCACGGGAATTGTAATCGCTCTCGCCATCAAAGAAGGGCAGAAACATATCCTTAAAGGTGTCGTAGGTGATGATGTGCAGCCTGTGCGCATCTTCGAGGTCTATAACACGGTAGCATATATCATCAGCAGCCTCTGTCAGGTACACAAACGGGTGACGTGCATATACATTGCCGTGGCCTTCTTTTTTGGGTATCTGCAAGGCATCAGCTATCTGCCGGTAAGTATCCAGCTCTGAGTCAAAAAATCCTGATTTTTTTGTGGCGATCAAGACACCTTTTTTCTTAAAGCCATCTATAGAAGCGCTTGGA
>CAIVKT010000200.1 GCA_903906615.1 uncultured Bacteroidota bacterium
AGACCTTATACCGCAGGCTATTTATGCGCGCGACAGCAAGGGCAAGTTTGTGTTTGTCAATGAAAATTACGCCAATCTTTTCGGGCTGGACAGGGACAAACTGCTGAACATGACCATAGACGAGATAGTTCCTTCAGAGAACGACCTCGAGGAATTCAAGACGGAGGATGAAGAGGTGCTGCTGACGGGGCAAAGCAAGGTGATACCCGAATCTTCGTTTACCGATCATAACGGTGTTGTGCGCAAGTATTATACTGTAAAAGTACCATTCGTGACCATTAAAAATGAGCAGGCTGTACTGGGCATATCTATGGACATCACCAGCCAGCTAAAAGTGGATGAAGAGCGGCGCAAGATCATTAAGGACATCATGCAGCGGAATAATTCGCTGGAGCAGTTCTCTTACATTATATCACATAATCTACGGTCGCCGATAGCGAATATACTGGGAATAAAAGCGGCATTGCAGGACCCGGATATTACGGAAGACGAAAAAGTATATTTCACGGAGTCGCTGTTCGGGGCCGTGGAGCGGCTTGATGTAGTGATCAGGGACCTGAGCCTGATTTTGCAGATCAAGAACCAGGTGACAGAAAACAAGCAGGTAGTGCAGTTTTCGGAGATCGTGGAAAGCATCAGGCTGAGCATCAGCAGCCTGCTGCTTGCGGCAGATGCGGAGATCATATGCGACTTCGCAGCAGTTGATGAAATGCTGACCATTAAGAGCTATTTGTACAGTGTGTTTTATAACCTGATATCCAATAGTATCAAGTACCGGAAGCCTGATGAAAAGCCTGTGATCCGCATTGCTTCGGCACTAACGGGTACCCATATTGAGCTGTTATTCTCTGATAATGGCATAGGAATAGATGTGGAGCGGTACCGCAGCGACCTTTTCGGGCTGTACAAACGTTTTCACAACCATGCAGAAGGAAAGGGTATGGGGCTATACATGGTGAAGAGCCAGGTGGAGACTATGGGCGGCAGGATAACAATGACCAGCAAAGTAAATGTTGGTACGAAATTCAAAATAGATTTTGATGTGGCAGAGACATGATAACGGAGCGGTATCAATATGTCTACTTAGACATCCTCTAACCCCATAGTTAAAGATTCTTCTCGCGGAAGAATGTCACCCCTTCGGGGCTCACCCATTTCCATGAGTCAATGACATTACCCTACCCCATTTCGGCCAGCGCATAATGCTCGCTCACTAGGGGGAATGGCCGGCATGCTTACCATATCCATTACGAGTATGCAACTGCCATTTTGTAATGTTGTATTTTGATAGCAGCTTTGTATGATATGGAATGCCTGTAGGATAGTTTGGTATATACTAAAAAAATAGCCCGCAGCTAGGCTGCGGGCTAAAGGTAAAGGATATGCGTTTTTTGATTTTTTAGTTTTAATTTTTTATTTAATTCGCGTATTCGCTCATGAACTTGATACGCATCATTTTCAGGTGTTCTACGCTGACATCGCGGTCTTTGAATTCTTCAAATGCTTCGTCCATATTATCGTCCTGGCTACCCCGGAAGTAGTCGAAGATGTCTTCCTGTTCATTCTCGTCCAGTTCCTGTTCCAGGCAATAGTCCAGGTTGAGGCGTGTGCCACTGGCTACTATGGTTTCCATTTCTACCAATAGATCGGCGAGGCTCAGGCCCTTGTTCCTGGCGATGGTTTCCAGTGGTATCTTTTTGTCTATGTTCTGTATGATGAACACTTTCATGCCGCTCTTGTTCACCACGCTCTTCATTACAAAGTCATCGGGGCGTACTATATCGTTCTCTTCTACATACTTGGCTATGAGGTCTACGAACTTTTTGCCATAGCGCATCGCTTTTCCCTTGCTTACGCCCTGTATCTTTTCCAGTTCGGGCAGTGTGGTGGGGTAGTTGGTGGCCATGTCTTCCAGTGAGTTTTCGAGGAAGATAACGAACGGGGGCAGGTTCTTTTCCTTGGCCACCTGCTTGCGCATATTCTTCAGCAGGTCGAAGAGTACGGGGTCAGTAGTTGCAGGGCCTCCACTTGTGTTCACTTCATCATCATCGCCAGTGGCCTCTTCGTATTGATGATTGAGTGCAACCATAATAGAGTAAGGTTTCTTCAGGAATTTCTCGCCCTTCTCGGTTATTTTCAGCAGGCCATACTCTTCGATGTCTTTGCGGATCATGCCTTCGAGCATCATTTGCCTGATGAGTGAATTCCAGAAGTTGGCATCCATCTTCATCACGAGCCCGGTGCCGAAAGATTTAAGCTTATCGTGGCGGAAGGTATTGATCTGCGGATTAGCGCGGCCCAGGATTATGTTCACCACATAATCAATGCTGAAGCGCTCGTCCAGTTCTTTTATGGTATCCAGTGTTATTTTTACACTGTCCTTTACTTCCAGTTTTTCTTTAGGGTTCTTGCAGTTGTCGCAATGGCCGCAGTTCTCTGTTTTGTAAGGCTCTCCGAAGTAATGCAGCAGCAGCTTGCGGCGGCATACGCCGCT
>CAIVKT010000201.1 GCA_903906615.1 uncultured Bacteroidota bacterium
ACTTGATGCCCAGGTGCGCCTTCACCAATGGCAATATGTTATCACCTTCTTTGCCGAAGAGCAACATGCCCTGGCTCTGGTCAAATATATAGTCGTAGCTTTTTTCCTTAGCAACAAATTTTATAGCCTTATCTGCCTTATCGAGTATAGGCGAATAAGCATCCTGCTTTTTAGTTTGCAGTTTCTCCTGCGCACTTTCCTGTATGCTCTGTATGCGGTTCTGCAGGTCTTGAATTTCCTTCATGCGCACTTCCTTCATGGCATCGGTCATGGTCTTTTCTTTTGCCTGGTAGTCCTGCCCCTTGGTCTGGTAGTCCTTCATCATGATGTCTATCTGATCCTGGAACGACCTCGCGTATTTGGCTACGTCGCTATCGGCTTTCGCTTTTTCAGGCATCGCCTGCAACAGTTCTGCTGAATTGATCCAGCCAAGTTTTAGTGCAGTTTGTGCGGATACTACGTTGCCCAAAAGCAATCCGAAAGCAAGAAATAATACTACCTTTTTCATTACAGTTTATGTGTTTTGTTTTTAGATGTGCAAAGTAAATGCCATTATTTGTTTATTCCAAGAATTTTTAAAACATCATCGCTATGGTCCAGCTTAGGGTCTGCGTAAAAAACGGTAACACCACCGGCTTTATCAAACACCATATCATATCCTTTTGATGATGCCATTTTCTGCACTGCGTTATACAGGCGGTCCTGTACCGGCTTGATGAATTCCTGCCTCTTCTTGAACAGGTCGCCCTCATAACCGAAACGCTGCTTCTGCAGGTCTTTCGCTGCTTTTTCTTTAGCCACTATCTCATCCTCACGTTTCTTGCGCAGGTCGTCCGACAGCATAGGCTTCTCAGCCTGGTAGCTTTTGTACATCTTCTCTACATCGGCCATCTTTTTGTCTATCTCGTCCTGCCACGATTTAGAGATATTATCCAGCTTGCCCTGGGCGTCTTTGTAGTCGCTCATTTTATCCAGCAGGTACTTGGAATCTATGAAGCAGTAGTGCTGCTGTGCACTGGCTGCCGTAGAGATGCCGACCAGTAACAATAAACCAAAAATTGCTTTTTTCATATAGCGGGTTTTAAATGATAGTGGCGATAAAGTTATGCTTACTATTCAGGTTCGAAGCCCAACATAAAGTTAAATTTAGAAATATCTTTCAACCCGGTCGTTCCGGTTGATGGGTCGTAGCGGTCTATACCAATACCATAATCAAGCCCGAGCAAACCAAACATAGGCAGGAAGATACGGATACCCACACCCACGTCGCGGTTAAGTTTGGTAGGGTTGTATTCCGAGAAGTTGTCCCACGCATTGGCAGCATCCACAAACATAAGGCCGTAGATAGTGGCCGTAGGAGCCAGGGAGAATGGATAACGCAACTCTGCCGTATACTTGTTATAGATAGTGGCATCCGGCGCATACACCTCGTAACCACGTTGTGATATGATGTCTTTACCGATGAAGTAAGAATAGCCGGAAAGTCCGTCGCCACCTAACTGGAAACGCTCGAACGGAGAGAACCCTATGCCCTGGTTGAAGTAACCGAGGAAGCCGTATTTAGATACCAGCCTCAACACGAGGTTACCATATATCTTCTGGTAAAAGTCGGCCACGAATTTGTACTTGTGGTACTCTATCCACTTATACTTCTGCTGCGCAGATTCATTGGTATAATCCTGGCCGGAGAAGGCGCTGTATGGCGGCGTAACCTGGAAGGTGAAAGATATGTTAGACCCGCTTCTTGGGTACAGTGGCTTGTCAATGGAATTCCTGGAAGATCGGAAGAGCACACGTCTGA
>CAIVKT010000202.1 GCA_903906615.1 uncultured Bacteroidota bacterium
CCGAAACATTTAGCGAAAAATAATCCCTGGTTATCATGAAGCTAGGGTTAACAGTTTCCCGTACCTGGTAGTGTACAAAATTTACAAAAAAACAGAAAACAATCTTTATCACCTCTGTTCATCATGAAAAACGACATCCCCGCTAAAAATACCGGAAGTAGCTTTGACAACTACAACCTAATCGTGAGTTTGCCGAACGACAACTTATCAACCAATTTACCCAATTAACGAATTAACCGTATCTTGCCACACTATGGTACAGGTAGGACAATATAATACGCTGAAGGTTGCAAAGGAAGTGGATTTCGGGATGTATCTCGATGGGGGTGAAGGTGAAGAGATATTGCTGCCCAAGCGGTTTGTGCCGGCAGACCTCAAGGTGGATGACGAGATCAGGGTATTTATATACCACGACAACGAGGGCCGTGTAATAGCCACTACCCAGGAGCCTGTAGCAACAGTAGGCGAAATAGCCATGATGGAAGTAGCCGATGTGAACCCGGCAGGCGCATTTGTAAAGTGGGGCATAATGAAAGATGTGTTCATACCCATATCCTTGCAGGAGCAAAGGATGAAGTCGGGCGACAGGCGGCTGATCAGGTTATTCATAGACGACAAAACAGGCCGCGTTACCGGCACTGAGAAGATAGATAAATACCTGAGCAACTACGAGCTTACCGTAAAAGAGCATGAACCCGTAGACCTTGTAGTGTTCCAGAAAACGGATATAGGCTACAAGATGATCATCAACAGCAAGCATATGGGGTTGATGCACTACAACGAGGTCTTTAAACAATACGAGATCGGCGACAAACTAAAGGGGTTCATCAAGCACATAAGGCCCGATAATAAGATAGATATTTCGCACGGCATAAAAGGCTACACCCGCGTACCCGAAGAAGAGACCCGCATCCTGAACCTGCTCGTAGAGAACGAAGGCTACCTTCCCTACAACGATAAATCAGGCCCCGAAGACATACATGCGTTCTTCGGCATGAGCAAGAAGACCTTTAAGATGACACTGGGCGCACTCTACAAAAAACGCAAAATAGAATTTACGCAAACAGGTACTAAACTTGTGGAGGAAGGGGATTAATACTTGACAACATCCAAGTACAACAATAACATAAATCCTTAATAGTGTACACCAATAGCCACGGCTTTTAAGCCGTGGTCAATCAAAAAACAGGTTGGCTTTAGCCGAATGGCTAGCGATGGAAATTCCCCCTTTAGCGTAAGCCTTTGTACGATGGGAGAAGGGGGTGAGGGGGATGTTTATGTAACGACATTAAAGCCCCGCATAATAATCATACCCCTGCTCTGCCCAGTAATCCTTCGGCTTGTCGTTGCTGAAGTACATAACACCTATGCGCTTCAGGTGCTTGATGCCATATTTCACCGGAATGATTAGCCGTAGCGGGTAGCCCTGGTTTTGTGGTAGCGGCTGGCCATTCATTTCATAGGCAAGCAGTGTTTGCGGCTGTAGCATACTGGCCATATCGTTGCCCACATAGTAGGCCTGGTCCGGTGTTATCATGCCTACATATTTCAGTCCGGTTTGTGGCGCCAGGTTGTAGGCTTTCAAAAAGTCGCTGAAGCGCACCCCACCCCACCACGTCACCTGGCTCCAGCCTTCTACGCACTTAAAGTCGAAGATCACTTCGGTCTTAGGTAGTTTTTTAAGGTCTGCTAAGGTAAGTATCAGTGTATCGCCGGGGTTGCGGGCCACCTTTAGCCGCCATGCGGTGTCCAGCGCACCATCCATGCCTACATCGCCATTCACGCGCACCTTCGTTACCGCATCTTGTTTGGTAAATGTTTTGGCCTCCCGGTGCTTGCTGTAAAACAGGCTGAATAAGCGTTCATTGGCCTTCAGCCCCTGTCGTAGTGTAGGCTGCACGTTATCAGCAGATTGCGGTTCGCTATAGAGTTTCGCAAAAAGCAAGCCACCACATACCAGCAGCACAATGAATATGCTGAAGGCGATAATGCTACGCTTTCTCACAGCGCCATCAGGCACTACACTTTCTTCGGGCTTAGGTAGGTATCTGCTCATGGTTCAGTAGTTTCGACAGGCGCAATGGGCTCAGGTTGTTCTATTACCACAGGTTCTTCTACAGGCAGTATTTTTTCCACTTCAAAACCCGTCACCATAGCCTGGAAGTTGTTCCACCCTGCAAGTATCACCTGCACTATATGAATGATGAAGAACAATAGATAACCAATAGTAAGCGCGAAGTGAATAATGCGGGCAAACTCGTACCCGCCACATAGCGCACACAGCCAGTTGAACTGTACAGGCTTGTATATGGCTATGCCTGTGATGATGGACCCTGCGCCCATTACGATAATGGCCGAATAGGCCACACGCTGGGCTGCGTTATACTTCACCTGTGGCGGGGCAGTCTTGCGCAGGTGCAGGTCGTGCAGCACCACCTGCCATGCTTCTTTGAAGGAATGCCTGTCCGGCAGCAGGTAGCGCCACTCGCCCGAGAAGATGGTGTACAGCACATACAGTATGCCATTGATAAAGAAGAACCACATAAAGAAAAAGTGGAACGCCATACCGGTAGAAAGATGGAACGGCACATGCAGCGCATCATATACCGACTTTGGAAAAAACTGGAGCAGCGTAGTATCTCCCCAGCCCAGGCGGTAAATGTCATTGGCCCAGTAAATGAGCAGCCCGCTCCAGATCATCACAGTGAGCACCGGGAAATTGACCCAGTGAAACCACCTGATAGCCAGCGGATGCTTCTTTGTTATTTTCTTCATTTATTGATACAAACCTATAGAAATATAAATGTAGTGAATAATAGATAGCAAAAAAAATCCCCACAGTTGTGGAGATTTTTCAAAGAATTAAAAAAGACTACCTGCGCCAGTGGCCACGGATCCAAACCTGTCCGTGTGGCCTGTTGGCCCAATGGCCGGGTACCCATGCCATACCAGGATGTGGTGGTTCAGCCCAGCGGCCGCCTGCAAATACATAAGTACCGCCGCGTGGCTCCCATTCCTCATCTATCCACACGTGGCGTGGGCTTGGTGGCGCTACGCGCACGTAATGCGGCATAGGTGGCCTTGCCTTGATAATGATCTCCTGCGCATTGCCGTTATACCCTATAAAAAGGAATAAACCCAGCATGACGAGTACGCTTTTTAAATTTTTCATCGCTATAATTTTTGTGGTTCGCTTATTAAGATATAATTATCGTGCCATGGTTTAAATTGACCAAAACATCTTTTATCCACATTTAACACTCCGTTGTCATATAATAAAGCGGGTTTGCTACTTATCTCCTAAATTAGCGGCATGGCTGCAACAAAAAAGAAAAGGTCGCGTGGCTTATTGTACACGGCCATCATTTTTATTTTACTTTTAGTATTCGCTGTTTATAAAGTATTTGGCCCTAATTTAGGCACCCGCACACAGGGCGATTACCTGTACATACATACCGGGGCAAGCTATGAGCAGGTAAGGGCATCGCTACAAGAAGATGGTTTTGTATCAGACATGGGTACGTTCGATTTGCTGGCGCGCCTGCTGAAGCTACCCGAACATATACATCCCGGCAAGTACAAGATCGGTGGCGGCATGAGTACCTACCACGTCATCCGCCTGCTGCACTCCGGCAGGCAAACACCTGTGAAGCTTGTGATCTCCAAATTGCGCACCAAGCACGACCTGGTGCGCCTGATAGGCAACAATCTTGAAGCCGATTCAACCTCATTGGCACAAATGCTGAATGATACTGCATATGTTGCTGAATTTGGGTTTGACACCAATACGATCATGTGCGCTATTATACCCGATACCTATGACTTCTTCTGGAATACCACAGCCGATAAAGCCTTCCGTAAAATAGCCAAGAACTATGCCCGCTTTTGGGATGATACCCGGCGCAAGGAAGCACATGATCAAAACCTTACCCCCGAAAAAGCGACCATTATTGCCTCCATAGTGGATGAAGAAACCAATATGGCCACCGATAAGCCCAAGATAGCCAGTGTGTATATAAACCGCCTGCATAAGAATATGCTGTTGCAAGCCGACCCCACGGTGAAATTTGCAGTCGGCGATTTCACCATACGCCGCATTGCAGGGACTATGCTGCAAAACCCATCGCCTTATAATACCTATGTGCATACGGGTCTGCCCCCCGGCCCTATATGCACACCATCGGCTTCATCTGTAGATGCTGTGCTACAGGCACCGGAGACGAATTACCTCTACTTTTGCGCCAAAGAAGACTTTAGCGGCTATTCCAACTTCGCCTCCACTTACGAAGAGCAACTAAAGAATGCACGCATTTACCAGCAGGCACTGAATGCCCGTGGCATACATTGATCATTTTGTATCTTATTATTTACCCTTCGTGCCATACTTTAACACTCCTTTACTCATTATGTTTATTGTAAATTCTATGTTTGAGTTTTGAATTTGCGTACCTTTGCGCCACATTTTAAAAAACATTCTTTAATCAATACAATA
>CAIVKT010000203.1 GCA_903906615.1 uncultured Bacteroidota bacterium
CGCTCTTAAGATTAAATTCTCTTAAGAATTCAGATATTATTGCGGCAGAGTATTTAGGCGTTATATCCTGAATAGATTTGACCTTCAAACTGTTTCTTTCTACAAAGAAGATCGATTTAAGTTTATCAAGGTCTGATTTTTCCTTAACAAAAGAAGATTGTTCAAAAAAGTTATAGAGTATGTCTGTATTCGCTTTGATTCCGTATTTCTTCAAGCTAATACCCAATCCCTGCGTAATACTTCTTTCAATATCATCTGCATTAATATAGTAACCAAGATCAACGGTAGAAGGAAGTAATTGAAGGATTGTTGATTTGCCTGATCCGTTAGGCCCAGCGAAAATTCGTAAACGTTTTTCCATTAAGAAAGCGACATGACTTTTTGAATTTTTATCTTAGCTGTAACTTTGTTTATCTTTCCAATCACTTTAGTTGTTTCATCCGGATTGATACGAATGATCTTACTATCTCTTACAACGGTAATAGATGCATTGTTTTTAAACGCTTTTTCTCTCACTACAGATGGCAAGCGTTTTATCGCAACCCGTATTTCTCTTTCAAACGAAGCATCGGTGGAATTTATAAGTTCAGCTTTTTTGTTAGCTGTTTTATTTGCTGCCTTTTTCATATAGATAAAGATACGGATTTTCGGCTTTTTAAAGCTACTTTCCGATACAAAACTTGGAGAAAATGTAGTCGAGTTTGTCTTCTGTGGTTATCTGGCCGGTGATCTCACCGAGGTAGTGGAGGCAGCGGCGGATGTCGAGGGCGATGAGGTCGCCGGGGAGGTTGGTGTCGAGGCCATGTTTGATGTCGCGGAGGGAACGGAGCACTTCCTGCAGGGCGCTGTAGTGGCGGGTATTGGTAACTATGGTGCCTTCCTGTGTTATATCGCCACCGGCTACGAGGGCGTAGAGCGCGTCTTTGAGCTGTTGTATGTTCTCTTTATTCTTAGCGGATATAAAGACCATTTGCATGGCGGTATCGCTGTACTGTTCTTTGAGCTTTGCGATATTAGCTACATCTGTTTTATTGCCTACGAGCAGGTGTTTTCCTTCCTTAAAGTTATCGTTGGTGATCTGTGATTGAAAATCATCAGTAACATCAAACAGGTGTATCACCACATCAGCTTTGGTCATAGCTTCTACGCTGCGCTCCATGCCGCGCAACTCTATGGTGTCGGTGCTGTGCTCGCGGATACCGGCAGTATCTATGAGGCGAAAAAGTATGCCGTTGATGTTGAGTGTTTCTTCGATGGTATCGCGGGTGGTGCCGGCGATCTCGCTTACAATTGCACGCTCTTCATTGAGCAGGGCATTGAGCAGGGTACTTTTGCCTGCATTTGGGCGGCCTACTATGGCCACCTTTACACCATTCTTAATGACGTTGCCCAGTTGGAATGAACTAACGAGCCTTGTGGTGGCTATGGTGAGCCGGTCTACCAGGTCGTAGAATTTGGTGCGGTCGGCAAATTCAACGTCTTCCTGGCTGAAGTCGAGCTCCAGTTCTATAAGCGCGCTGAACTGTATAAGCTGATCGCGCATGTGCATGAGGTCGTGGCTAAAGCCGCCGCGCAGGTCGTGTATGGCAGCCTTGTGGGCAGCGCTGCTGTGGCTGGCAATGAGATCGGCAACGGCCTCGGCCTGTGTGAGGTCGAGCTTGCCATTGAGGAATGCCCGCAGGGTGAACTCGCCGGGCTTTGCGATACGTGCGCCATGGGTAATGCACAGTTGCAACACCTGCTGTAGTACGTAGTTGGAACCGTGGCAACTGATCTCGACCACATTCTCGCCGGTATAGCTTTTCGGGGCTTTGTAGAGGCTGATGACGGCCTCGTCTATAATGGTATCGCCGTCCTTTATCTTACGGAAGTGTATGGTGTGAGTAGGCTGGGTATTGAGGTCTTTGCCTGCGCATATGACTGTTGCGATAGTAATGGCATCGGTGCCGCTGAGGCGGATGATGCCTATAGCCCCCTCGCCGGGCGGGGTGGCTATGGCTACTATAGTGTCATTGAGATCGAGCATACGGGAGGCAAAAGTAGTGATAAATATCCGGCAGCGTGCGGGTGGTACTGCGCGAGGCAGTTTGGCTAAAGTCATTCAGATTTTACATTGAACCCCGGCTAAAAGCCGGGGCAACTGTTGCTGGATAGATTGGGATGTAATAATTGGCTCCTGGAATAGGAGCAGCTATCATAATTGCAGGGATGAAGTATTATTCGCACTTTTGCATACATGAGAGCGGTAGTGCAACGGGTATCATCAGCAAGTGTGACCATAGACGGCGCAGTAAAGAGCGCGATAGGGCATGGCTTTATGGTATTGCTGGGTGTAGAAACGGAGGATACGCAAGCAGATGCCGAATGGCTGAGTGGCAAGATAGCCCTGCTGCGGGTGTTTAATGACGAGCAGGGGCTGATGAATAAGGACATCAGGGATGTAGGAGGGGACATATTGGTGGTGAGCCAGTTCACGCTACATGCGGCCTATAAGAAGGGCAACAGGCCATCTTTTATGAAGGCGGCAAGGCCGGAGCAGGCTATACCACTGTATGAGCATTTTATAAAACAGCTTGAAGACAAGACGGTTAAGCCGGTGCTTACGGGTACTTTTGGGGCTGATATGAAAGTGGCGCTGGTGAATGACGGGCCGGTGACGATAATTATGGATAGTAAAAACCCCCAAACCCCCTAAAGGGGGCTTTCTTTGCGGGAGCAATAAAAATTCCAAACCTTTTAAAAGGCGTTGGGAAGGAGTTAAAGATTGCGAATATTATTTTTGAGACAACAATAATTAAAAACAAGAGGAGGCCCCTTTAGGGGGTTGGGGTTTATGGTATTTGATGATGAGTATTTTATGAAGGAGGCCCTGCGGCAGGCGAGGGTGGCGTATGATGCAGGCGAGGTGCCTGTAGGTGCGGTGGTGGCGTGGGACAATAAGATCATTGCCCGGGGACATAACCAGGTGGAGCAGCTTAATGACAGCACTGCACATGCCGAGATGATAGCCATGACATCAGCCTTTAACCAGCTAGGCAGCAAGTACCTGCCTGATGCCGTGCTGTATGTGACGGTGGAACCTTGCCTGATGTGTTGCGGAGCTATGTACTGGGCCAAGATAGGCCGCATAGTATATGGAGCAGAAGATGCGAAGAACGGCTATAAAAGGACTACGGGAACTAATTGGCCCTTTCACCAGAAGGCACAACTGACAAATGGTGTGCTGGCGGCTGAGTGCGGGCAACTGATGAAAGATTTTTTTGCGCAACTGAGATAATTTGACAATTCGACAATTCGACAATTTGACAATTCGATAATTTGACAATGATGTTTCTTTTATGATGAAACTGTATGAGTGGCATAAGGTGGAGGGTGTTTCTTTCGTGCAGATGGAGGAGGGGAAGCTTGTGGAGGTAAGTGTTGCGGATAAGAAGATAGGCTTGTTGAGGCGGGGAGATGCGGTGTATGCCTTTACTGCGGCCTGCCCACATGCAGGAGCAAGATTGTGTGATGGCTGGGTAGACCCGCTGGGGCGTATAGTATGCCCGGACCACAAATACAGGTTTGATTCGGTGAATGGTCGGAATACTACAGGGGAGGGGTATAAATTGTTTACGTACCCGGTGGAGATAAGAGGCGATGATGTATTTGTAGGCATAATTATTGCTTAAAGGACTAGTGTGCCATTGCCTTTTAATTGTTCCCTTTTAATTTTTAATTTTTCAAAATGAATCATCCGGCATATTTAAAATTGGGTTCTGTTATTGGTATTACTTGTCCTTCGGGTTATGTATCCGCGGAGCGGGTGGCGTATGCTGTGCAGGTGCTGGAGCGGTGGGGCTTTGTGGTGAAGATAGGCGCTACGGTAGGCACTGAATTCAATTATTTCTCCGGAACTGATGATGCCCGCCTGGCCGACCTACAGGCGATGATGGACGACCCGAA
>CAIVKT010000204.1 GCA_903906615.1 uncultured Bacteroidota bacterium
ATAATCTGCAGCTGATAAAACAGTACATACAGAAAACGCATCAATAAAGTAGTGAGGCACCGTGTTCAGTTCTTCTACGGTGGGCTTTGCAGTACCAATGCTCATTTCTTTGTAGCATTGCCGGCTGTCAGCCGATATTACGGCAGTTCGAAACCGTTGTGCTACTTGTATAGCCACAGCCGTCTTACCCACAGCAGTGGGCCCGCAAATGATAATAGCCTTTTTCAAGTTGATTATTGAGCTGCGTGTTATTCCATGCCGTCTGAGCTATCAGAACTGTATTCCTCGGCAGCAGGGGCTTCGCCTTCGCCTTCATTGCCAAAGCCTTCGGCCATTTCCTCAGCACCCAGGTCATACTTCTCCTCTATCTCCATTATCTTATCGGGGTTCACCCCTTTGATTCCGTATTGGGCTGGCGCTATGCCTTCTTTGCGCAGCACAAATGGATATACCCTTCTTGGTGTTTCCTCTTTGTTCACGCCTATCAGTTCCACCTGGAAGGTCCATTTCTTCACCGGGTCATATACATACATGAACTTCTGGTCGGGCAAAGACACCAATGCAGATACCGGCGTTTTGACCATAGATAATGCGGGTGCATCTTTTTTATTGACCAGCACTTCCGAACTGATCTCGCGGCCATATATCCATTTATCATTGCTCTCGTAAAATGAGGACGGGTGCTTACCATCAAATTCATATGCCTGTAGTATTACCTTATTCAGGTCGGCAAAGGTCTGGTTCCCCACTATTTCTATATCCCTGTATGTCTGGTCGTCCTCTTCCCAATAAACCCTGAATCGCAATATGGCCATAGCTGATGATTGTTCGTGCCGTAAAAATAGTAAAAGGAAAGGTTCATTGCGCGGGGTTCCGATTATTTCCGATATTTGTCTGATAACAGCCTGTTTCAGCACTTTTTATATTAAAAAGAAAAAATTTACAGGAATTGACGTTCTATTGTAAATTTTTGCTACCTTTGCCATCCCAAAAACTGAAGTACAATGCCAAAAGTGAAGACGCATTCCCGTGCTAAGAAAACGTTCAACGTTACCGGCACCGGCAAAATACGCAGGTATAAAGCTTTTAAAAGCCATCTGCTGACTAAAAAATCAAAGAGCCGCAAACGCCATTTGCGCGTACATGGCCTGGTTCATAAAAGCAACGAGCCGTTGGTTAAACGCATGTTGGGCCTGAGATAATACCCCTTCTGAGTAAAGGAGGAAAATAATTTTTATAACACGATTTTAATTTATTACATATGCCACGTTCCGTAAATGCTGTTGCATCACGCACGAGAAGAAAGAAAATACTGAAAGAAGCGAAAGGCTTCTACGGCAAACGCAAAAACGTATATACGGTTGCCAAGAACGTCCTCGAAAAAGGACAAGGTTATAAATTCGTAGGCCGCAAGCTGAAGAAACGCGATTACCGTTCTTTATGGATCGTGCGTATCAACGCTGCTGTTCGCGAAGAAGGTATGAGCTATTCCAAGTTCATCAGCGCTCTTGCTACCAAGGGTATAGACCTGAACCGTAAAGTACTGGCTGACCTCGCTATGAACGAGCCGGAATCTTTCAAGAAGCTAGTAGCCCAGGTAAAATAAATTTTCATCGCATTTGCGATATACATAAAAATAGCCGGCCCATATGGTCCGGCTATTTTCTGTTTTATATTCGGTTCAGTTTTGCTGGTTTCTTCTCTTTATTTCACTACTGCATCAGGCTGATGCCACCGGGTTCAGGTTCTTATTTTTCATCAGCCAGGAGCATATGTCTTCCTGCTGTAGCTCATGCTGGTCTGTTGCCGAGCGGCCAATGATCAGCACATCAAAAAGCAGCCCGTTATATTCATTTGCCTTCGCCCCTTCGGCGCTGTTAAGCAGGAAGTACAGGATCAGGAAACGTTCCTTGCTTACTTCATCAAACGGTGTGGTGGTGATACATTCTATCTTCAGATCGCCCCCCGTTGCATACGATTCTCCCACGAGGTATTGATACTCTGCACAGATCTTTTCCGCTTCGGCTAATGTATATGGGGCTCGTTTCATACTACCAGGATTTCACTAAGCAATATAGAATTTTCAGGTGGTTTTCCGTTAAAATAATGCAGGAATAACACCTCGATAACTTTTCCTTGTTACGTACTCCCTAATTGCTTGCGGTATTATAAACGGCAGGTAGCGGGTAGCCCAGTTCTTCCATTATATTTTCCAGGTCGCGTTCTTCCTCCGGGTGGTATTTCCTATCCAGGTTCATGCCGTTCATACGCGCCCATGCCTGCCATTTGAGGGCCACAAAGGGGTTCTTAAAATCCTGTAGCATCACGTATATGTTCGCATCCGTTTGGCGGGCTATTAGCTTTACCAGCAGCGCACCCTGGGTTACATTCAACGTCTTTACTTTATCCTCAAATTGTGTGCGCATGGCCTCTTCTTTCGAGGCAATGAAGGCCTTGC
>CAIVKT010000205.1 GCA_903906615.1 uncultured Bacteroidota bacterium
ACCATAGATTTTAACGGGCCATTCTCTGATACCAAACTGAGTGTAAATGCCGTATACAGGGCCAAGGCCAGGCTGTATGACTTGCTTTCTGATGCAGACAAGACCTACATCGCCGGAAGCGAACTGATAGACGCACAAACGCCACAGTATGTGGATGTGCTGCTGCACATGAATGGCAACCTCAATAAGCCTGTACTCACCTTCGACCTGGACCTGGAAGACAAGCATTCGCAGGGCAGCCTCGCTTATCGCAAGCTTACACTCATCAACTATGATGATCAGCAGAAGTTCAACCAGGTATCGTCACTGCTGCTCATCAACGATTTTGTGCCACAGGATGGCATAGGTGGATCTACAGTTGCTACAGGGGTTATTAACAACATCAGCCAGGTCGTATCTGCCAGTACCTCTACCGTACTCACAACTGCGCTCAACAGGCTTACCGGCGATAGCAAGGTGAATGTGAACGTGAACTACACCAACTATAACTATAGCGATCTGAACAACCTCGGTGGCGTGAACCGCAACCAGGTAAAGGTAGGCGTGAACAAAAGCTACCTCAACGACCGCCTGGTGGTAGAGCTTGGCAGCACATCAGACTGGGGCAAGCCTACCAGCGCGGGCAACACATCCAACTTCAACCTCACCGGCGACTTCCGATTGCAATACCTGCTCACACAAACCAGCGGACTGCGCCTCAACTGCTTCCGAACCAGCGACTACGATGTAACTCTGGACAGGGACATCATACGTAGCGGTGTAGGTATATCCTGGAAAAAATCATTCGATAATTTCAGCGACTTCTTCCATGGCAATAAATACATCCAAAAACAAAAAGAAGACCTGCAACTGAAACTGCAAGGCCCTACAGATTCATTGGGCAAAAAAGAACAAGGCACAGAATAATGCTTTTGTTCCTTAACCAAAATCTTCTATTTTTACAGCCATGAAAAGGATACTCCTGATAATCACCATTTTATGTGCCATTATAGCCATGGGCAGTTGCTCATCAGACCGTACCTATTACCATACCCGCAATGGCCGTATCAGGTCTGCACGCACCAGCAGGGGCATACCCTGGTTCACGCCATTGGGCAGCGGGTATAACAAACCCGCTAAGCGCGTGTTCAAAAACTGGAAAAAGGGCTACTAATAATCTTTCTATTCCCATATCTTATAGTTAATTCCCAATTCGCATATGTTTCATCAAAGCATATGTACGCACCTCTATTGTTAAGTCTGTAAGAAGTTATCCACAACATATTGATTAACAACTCATTTTCGTTACATTTACATCTCATTAACAAACGATACTATCACAGCTTAGCAATTATTATAACGAAATAGAAAACCGGTTGTATAGTACCATCGTAATTAATGTATCACCCTAAAACACTAATGTATATGATGATCCTCAGGAAAATTGAATACGGCGCTTATTTCATTTTCAGCCCCATAGTAAAGGTGCTCATCGTTTTAGGCATTATCGCCGCCATTGGCCTCACCGTCACGGGACTCTTTTCGGTATTAGCGATCAT
>CAIVKT010000206.1 GCA_903906615.1 uncultured Bacteroidota bacterium
CATCTTCAATACTTTTTTCAAGAAGTTTTGCCATTACAGGGCTTAGCGTATTCTTTTTCATGACACAAAATTTAGCGCACCGCTCTTTCGCGCTCCACACCCGCCACTCGCCTTACTTCCCCCTTCCCTGGAAGATAACCATAAACGTGTACAGGATGATCTTCACATCGAGCGCCAGTGAGCAGTTCTCAATGTAGAGCAGGTCGTACTTCATACGCTCTATCATTTCGTCCACATTCTCGGCATACCCGAATTGCACCATACCCCACGAGGTAAGGCCGGGCTTTACCTTGTGCAGGTATTTGTAGTGGGCGTGTGATGCACTGATGATGTCTATGTAATGCTTACGCTCAGGCCTAGGGCCTACGAGGCTCATATCCCCTTTTATGATGTTGATGAACTGCGGCAGCTCATCAATACGCCACTTGCGCATAAAGCGCCCCCACCCCGTGATGCGGGGATCCATCTTACTGGATAGCGCAGGGCCTGCCTCCTCGGCCTCCACAAACATAGAGCGGAACTTAAGGATATTGAATGGCCTGCCGAACAATCCGATCCGTTGTTGCTTGTATATGATACCACCCTTGGATGAGCACATGACCATGATGGCAGTAAACAACAGGAAAGGCGAAAGCGCGAGTAAAGCAACTGTTGATACAGTAATATCAAAAAAGCGCTTGCACACCCGCTGCCAGTCGGGCATCAGATCGGGGTGAATGTGGATGAGCACTGCATCATACACATTACTCGTCTTTACCGAGCCGGATATAATGTCGTAATAATCGGGCAACACCTTTACCACCACGGGGCGGTAGCACAGGCGGGTTACAATGTTCTCCAGCAGGTGGTGTTCCGATGAGTCCACCGCAACTATCACTTCTTCAATCTCGTGCTTGTCTATGATCTCCTCCAACTGGGATAGATGGCCCAGTTGCGGCAGATACTTCGTCATTCCATTGCTGGCCTCTTTGTTGGAGTAGATGAAGCCGATGAAGATATTGCCCAGTGCGCGCGGGTTCTCCAGCACTTGCTTGTATATGTTTATAGCCTGCTGGTTGCCACCAATAATAAGCGTATTGAAGCCAACCTTGCCACTCGTCAGGTTCACCTTTACCCGGTACAGGATCAGGAGCCTGAACACCAGCGCTATCACCGTATGTATAAGCAGGTAGTGGCCAAATTCATTGATAAAGTAAGAATAGTCGCTGCTGTCATTGGCAAATACAATAACGGCCACAGCGATGCACCCTATGATGCAGGAGATAAGCGTACGGTTGATCTCATTGAGCCTCGACTTGCGGTACAGGTCAAAGTAAGTGCCGGAGAGCAGGTAGGCAAACAGCCACCCCCCCGGTATAAGCACCAGCATATTCACATAGTCGCGGTTGTGAAAGCGGTGCAGCGTCTCGAAGTAAGGAAGATGGGTGCTGATGTGTTCGCGGTACATCCACAGTACGAACCAGGCCAATGCGGCAGCTATATAGTCGAGCAATATCAATTGCCTTATAGCATTCCGTTTCATGGGGGCCAGTTGCATAAAGGCTAATAGGTTAAAAATTGAACGTTAGCGATCTCGAACGAGCCTGACGAAACGCCCGGCGCTATTGCGGCTTTTACGTAAAAATTGTAAGACGATCCCTGGTATTGTGCGTTAAAGTCGGCAACAGAAAGATAGAATTTCTTCCATGTGCTGCTGGGGTTGATACCTGCAAGAAAGTATGGCGTTGATGATATAGACAGACTCAGGTTGGCCTGCAGCCCCACATAAATAGGAACAGTGCTCTTATAATCAAACTCTACATAAGCAGACTGGTTAAGGGCCGGCGAAAACGTGATCACCCCGCTATCTGTTGAGTTGGTATCCGCAGGCGCACTAAAAGTAACGATGCCGGAAGCGCCCATCAGGCTGTCGTTATATTCTTCCATAGGCACACCTGTGCCGTACAGCGCAAAGCTACTACCCGCGCCACCACCTGAGAAACTGGATAAGGGCGTGAACAGTATATCAGAAAAATACTTGGTAACAGGTACATGGTTGATCACCTTGCCGGGCTGGGGCTTAAAATCAAAAGTGTCTAACTGGTAAAAAGGATAAACGCCAAGGGTGTTATTCAGGCCGTCAGTTGCTACACCGGCGGCAAGCTCCAGTTGGCCTGTGGCATCGCCATTGGTGATCACAGGAATAGTACAAGGCAGATCGAACACACCAATAAGATAATTATTATAATACGCCCATACACATGTGATCTGGTGCGTATCCGCTATACGGTAATTGACCAGCGGGTTGCGTACAAAATGAAAGGAATCTACATGTATGTAGGTGGGCGTTTGCTCACTTGGATTAATCACATTGCAGCTCTGCACCATGAGGTAGCAGGCAACGAAAATTAAACAATATTTTATTTGTGTACAGATACGATTCATAATACCCTCGCGTTAATAACGCAAAAACGTGTTAAACATTGTGCAGCTCATTGTGCATGCTCATTTTTTTCAAAACCTGGTGGGCCACATCCATTGCCTGGTAGCCATCATAAACCGACACACGCACGGGACGGTCGTGAGTAATGGCAGCCGCAAACTCGGTAAGCTCCATGCGTATCGCATTGATGGGCGCTACTTCCGGGTTTTGGATAGATATTATTTTCTGGTCGCCGTTGGCAAGGTCAAGCGGAAAATCCAATAAGCCGGCAGGCATACCTTCTTCCTTGAGGCGAATGATCTCCGTCTTCTTATCAAGAAAATCTATACCAATGTAGGCATCACGCTGAAAAAGGCGCAGTTTGCGCATGTTCTTAAGGGATATGCGGCTGGAGGTGAGGTTGGCCACGCAGCCATTGTCAAATTCTATACGGGCATTGGCTATGTCTGCTGTTTCGCTCAACACGGCTACGCCGCTGGCTGAGATGCGCCTTACCGGCGATTTCACCAATGACAGCACAATATCTATATCGTGTATCATCAGGTCCAGTATCACCGATACATCTGTGCCACGCGGGTTGAACTGTGCCAGCCTGTGCGCCTCGATGAACATGGGCTGCAACGGCTGATCGCCAAGTGCGAGGTAGGCGGGGTTGTAACGCTCCACATGGCCCACCTGGCATTTTACATTGGCTTCTTTTACCAGTTGCACCAGCTCCATACCCTCTTCAAGCGTGTGAGAGAGTGGTTTTTCTATAAAAAGGTGCTTGCCATTCAGCAGG
>CAIVKT010000207.1 GCA_903906615.1 uncultured Bacteroidota bacterium
CCAGCCTGCTGGCTGTTATGGAAGACGATGTGCCGCTGCTCCGTATAGTCAATGCCGGCGGCGAAGCCTGCACCACGCAGGTACTCTCCCGCTGGTCGGTGCCTACGCGCCGTTTTTACAACAGCTACGGTCCTACCGAAACCACCGTTACGTCATCACTCATTGCATTAAAGCCCGGCGATGCCATCACTATTGGTACTCCCTTGCCCAACTACAACCTCGCTATTGTTGATGAAAAGCTGAACATCCTGCCTCGTGGCGAGAAAGGTGAGCTCATCATCACTGGTGCGGGTGTGTGCAAAGGATACATCAATCTTCCGGAACTTACAGCTCAGAAATTTGTCCCCAAGCCACCGGCATTAGTTGGTCTGCCGGGAGATATGATATATAAAACAGGTGATGCAGCTATCATCAATGCAGATGGCACTGTGGATTTTCATGGCCGCTTTGACGACCAGGTGAAGCTGCGCGGCTACCGCATAGAGCTGGGCGAGATCGAAACTAAACTGAGCAACCTGCCCGATGTTACAGCCGCTGCCGTAGCTGTGAAACAGGATATTAACGGGCAAGACCACCTTGCCGGCTACATCGTGTGCGATGACCCTGTGAAAATGAATCAACAGCACATCCGCGATGAGCTGGCCAAAGTTTTGCCCGCCTACATGGTGCCAAGTGTCATCATGCAGTTGCCCGAAATGCCCCGACTGCCCAGCGGCAAAATAAACAGGAAGGCGCTGCCTATACCTGCAATGTTGCTAGAGAATGCCGCAGCTATTACCAATGAGGTCATAGATATTGGTGCCCCGCTGGGAGACAGGATGATAGCCGCATTACGCAAATTCTTCCCCAATCGCAATATAGAATTACAAAACGATTTCTTTACCGACCTCGGTGGCCATTCTTTGCTTGCTGCGGCATTTGTATCCCGCTGCAGGCGGGAGGCCAATATACCGCAAGCTTCACTCAAAGATATATACCTGCACAGGCCACTCAGTGCGTTGGTTGCGCATTGGGAAAGCAAGCCGGTTGTACAACCTCGTGCTACCCGTGTGTTCAACGCCATCCCTAAAAAGCGCTTTATGCTTTGCTGGCTGGCGCAAACGGTTTCTTTATTATTTATCTACGGTCTTTTTGCCGTGCAGATATTCTTTCCATACCTCGGCTACTACTATGTGGCAGAGGAAACTAAGAATATTACTTATGGTATCACTACCGCGTTATGTTTGTTTTGCTTCATCCCGCCATTATTTGCCGCTTTCACTATTTCTATGAAGTGGCTGGTCATTGGTAAGATGAAGGAAGGGGATTACCCGCTGTGGGGTAGCTATTATTTCAGGTGGTGGTTTGTGAAAACTTTGCAGCGCCTGTTGCCTGCGCAGTTCCTCAACGGCACGCCCTTATACAACGGCTATCTCCGCCGCATGGGCGTTAAGGTGGCCAAGGACGCTCAGCTCAGCGCCATCTCCATAGGTGCCGAGGACCTGGTAACCATAGGCAGCGATGTCAGCATCAGTTCACAGGCCGTTCTCAATAATGCTTATGTCGAAGACGGAATGCTCAAGCTCCGCCGCATTACCCTTGGCGATCATGCCTACATAGGCAGCAGTGCGGTCATTGCAGGCGGTGCGCATATGGATGAGTGGAGCGAACTGCAGGACCTCAGCTACTTGCAGCAGGGCAAAACAATTAAGAATTTCGAAGTGTGGCAGGGTAGCCCGGCTGTGCTTAAAGAAACAAAGACCTATGCCGATATGCCACAGCCACTGCCCGTTTCAGATGGCAAGCGCAGGCGCTATTCCCTCATTTTTACGGTATCGCTGCTGCTCTTCCCGTTTGTAGTACTGCTGCCATTATTGCCTACCATCATCATCATCAATAACCTCGATAACTCAACACCCGATTACGACTTCAGTTACCTCATAGTTACCCCTTCGCTCGCGCTGAGTTACATCATCGTGTTTACATTGGTTACGGTCTTGCTTACCCGTTTATTGCAATGGGGCATCAAGCCGGGCAAGTATCCCATATATAGCTGGTTCTATGTGCGCAAGTGGTTTGCCGATCAGCTCATGTCTTTATCGCTGATCGTATTGCATCCTATTTATGCCACTGTATACATCTCCTTGCTCTTCCGTGCGCTCGGTGCCAAGGTGGGCAAGAATACCGAAATATCTACAGCAAGCAGCGTTACTCATCCATTGCTTACTATAGGCAAAGGCTCGTTTGTGGCCGATGCCGTTACGCTGGGAGAGTCAGATGTTCGCGGGCAACAGTTGATCCTGGAGCGTACCATTATAGGTAACAATAGTTTTGTAGGTAATAGCGCACTCATACCACAGGGCTACAACCTGCCCAATCGTATGCTTATTGGTGTGCTGTCTACGCCGCCATCAAAAGAACAATTGGACCAGGAGAGTACTGCCCGCGATTGGTTCGGATCTCCTGCTATCGCATTGCCCCGCAGGCAGGCCAGCCGCACCTTTGCTACCGAACTCACCGCGCGGCCATCAGCCGGCAAGGTACTGGCCCGTAGTATGGTCGAGTTCATCCGCATACTCATACCCGAAACTGTGATCCTAATTTGCAGCATCTTTTTCATCGCCTACGGCCATGATCTCGTGGTCAATAATAAATGGTGGGAGATCATACTCGAATTACCATTTTACTATCTGTTCTTCATGGGGCTGCCGGCTTTCTTCGTCACCGTTGCGCTCAAATGGCTTGTTGTGGGTAAGTACAAGCCCGAACAAAAGCCTATGTGGACATCGAAGGTGTGGCGCAGCGAGGCCATCACATCCACCTACGAAGCCCTCTCTGTGCCCTTCCTGCTCGACTTTATGCGTGGTACGCCATGGGTGCCCATCATGCTCCGTTTCCTCGGTGCAAAGACAGGCAAGCGTGTATGGATGAATACTACTGATATTACAGAGTACGATATGGTAAGTATCGGCGATGATACAGCTCTCAACGAAGACTGTGGGCCACAAACCCACCTCTTTGAAGACAGGGTAATGAAGGTAGGCCCGGTGAAGATAGGCGCGCGTTGCAGCATCGGTGCCCGTACCATCATCCTATATGATAGCGAGATAGGCGACAACGTAAACATCGAATCACTCTCCCTGCTCATGAAAGGCGAGAACCTCCAATCCAACAGCGAATGGGGTGGTAGCCCGGTAAAGCCGGTGTAGCTAAAAATGCTTAAGTTATGAAAATATATGCGATTATCTTTTTGTGGCTTACGTGTTTCATCAATTCGTGTGGTACAGATAACAGGCCGCGCAATAGCCCTGTAGTTGTCGCTCATTTTTCAATAAAACTTTCTTCCGGTGTTGACTACGGATTTGGAGATAATGTCAATAATTCTATACTGACATTAAACACGATAACTGATTCAGGCTTTACTTTTGAGATGAATGCAAAAGGCGGTGCTAATGTAGATCAGGTGTCTGGTTTTGCCTTGTTCTTAAACGATACTGAAGCTAGGTATAAAGAACAGAATGGGGTGGTTCACTTTACTTTACGGGATAACAGTATTATTGTTTCAGAGCAAGGTCAAAGCGGTGTGCTGGGTATTGAGTTTAATGGTGAATATGAGAAGGGATTCGTTGTGCCCGGAGAAGATGCAGATACTGATCTCATATCTTTTATGGACTCGATAGCCAACGTTGACCTTAAAACAAGAGCCGGTAAAAAATATAGCGGTATAACTGATTGCATGGAAACATATTGGGACGAGGATACGCTTGATCCTGCTGGTTACAAAATTCATTCCGGTGGAATCAATGGTCTCGGCACTTTGTACGAGGCTAAAATATTAACGAAAGGACACGTTTACTATTGCAGCCTTGTAGTGAATGATACGATCTTTCTCTATACCAACGATCATATTTACCTTGCCGACAAAGAAAAAACACCTGTGACTATAGGTAAGTGGATGCCTAAAATGAAACATTCGGCTATCGTGATCCGCTATTGAAAGTGCTGTTTGTTCGTGTAGAACTGATAGCTCAACCAAACTTTCCCCGGCACAAGGTCCCGCTTTTTTGCGGGAGGGTCGGGGTTGTCTCGCGCAGGACAGAATAATACAACCAAACTTCCCCCGGCACATGGTCCCGCTTTTTCTGCGGGAGGGTCGGGGTTTGTCTCCCGCAGGAGAAGCCCCTTTAGGGGTTTGGGGTTTTTCTTACTCCTCTTCCTCCTCCACCGCAGGGTGTATTGTCATCTTCACGCGCTGTATGCGCATCTTATCCAGCGCCATCACCGTGAATTCGTAATTGTCCTGCTTCACCACCTCATTCACTTTCGGGAATTTGCCCGAGATCTCCAATATCAACCCAGCCAGCGAGTCACTCTCGCCGCGCGCCTTTTCAAAAGTATCAGAAGGTATGCCTATGATGCGGCACACATCATTGATCAGTGTCTTGCCTTCAAAAATAAAATTGGTGTCGTCTATTTTTTTGTACTGTAGGTCTTCTTCGTCAAACTCATCCTTTATGTCGCCGATGATCTCCTCCATAATATCCTCCAGCGTGATGATGCCCGACGTGCCGCCAAACTCATCCACCACTATTGCGAAGTGTATGCGCTTCTGCTGAAACTCTTTCAGCAGGTCTTCTATCAGTTTACCTTCATGTACAAAGTAGGCGCTACGTATCAGCGTGTGCCACTCAAAATCATCCTTGTTGATGTGTGGCAAAAAGTCCTTGGTGTGTATCACACCGGCTACTTTATCTAAGCTCTCTTTATACACCGGCAGTCGGGAGTAGCCCGCTTCCAGGCAATAGTGGCGCACCTCGGCAAAGGTCATATCATGGTCTATGCCGCTCACATCCATACGTGTGCGCATCACTTGCCGTGCCGATATGTTGCCGAATTTAAGTATCCCTTTAAAGATGTTTACCTCTTCCTTGGTTGCCGTATGTCCCACCGTCAGTTCTATGGCATGTTCAAAGTCTTCATTGCTGATGTTCTTATTGATCTTGCTGCCCAACTTGCTTTCTATAAAGCTGGTGGAGCTTACTAAGGTGCTGCTGATCGGCTTGAATATCGAGAACAACACCCTGATGAAGGAAGAGGCGAAAAGTGCCATTCTTAGATTGTTCTGTGTAGCATATACCTTGGGCAGCACCTCGCCAAACAGAACCAGTAAGAACGTAACGCTCACCACCTGTATCAGGAACGATAGTACCTGGTTCAGCCCCGGCGCTATCATCGAGTTAATGAGCACATTCGTGGAAATAACAATGGCTATATTGATGAAGTTATTGGC
>CAIVKT010000208.1 GCA_903906615.1 uncultured Bacteroidota bacterium
AAAGCTGGAACCAAATAACGACTACCTAGAACTCAATTACATACAGGCATTACTGTATATGGGTAAGTATCGTGCCGCCGATTCTCTAATGAACATCATGGAGGACCAGGACAAGCAATATGCCAATATTGCCTATATGCGAGCGCAGCAAAGCTACTGGATGGGCAACTACCGTAGTGCAGCAGCTTACATCAAGCAGGCGCTCCGGCAGGATAGCAAGGATAAAGGCGAGCAGGACCTCAGCGATCAGATTGTCATAGCTCGTGCGCCATCTTTATCATTAAGTACATCTTATTTGTCAGATAATCAGCCACTTAGTGCTGTTATTTCATCAATAAAATTAGAAAAATATTTCAATCGGTTGCTTACTTTGTATGTGGCTTGCGATGAGTATCATTTCCTGCAAGACAAAGTATCCGATGCGCTGTGGGCCAGGGTGGGCGATAAGTTGTATTTCCCAAAGGCAGGCATAAAACTGGATGCCGAAGTGGGTGCTATGAAGTTCCCGGTTAAGAATACCACCATAGCCACCGGCGATCTGGACTTCAACCTCCGCCTATCCCCCGAATTCGATGTCACCCTTAATGGCGGGTTTGTGCCTTACCTTGACACCAAAACGAGCATTGACACAAATGTTACTGCCACCAAACTGGCTGCCATGCTCAACTGGCACAAACGTAAATGGACCGGCCAGGCGGCATACCTCAACACCAACTTTGCCGGTAACAACAATGTGTATTCTGCTTATGCTTACGTATTGGCCCCAATAGCCGGGTGGTCGTGGGGGCAGTTCAATGTGGGCTACAGTACCAGCTACAGTAATTCCGACAAGAATAGTTATACTGCCATCAATTCACTGAGCGAAATATTGGCAAATTATTCCGCAAATGCTTCTATACCAGGCATTTATAGCCCCTACTTCGCGCCATCAAAATTATATGTGAATGCCGGGCTTGCTGCTTTAACTCTGGATCTCTCTAAAAAAGTAATCCTCAGGCTCAGTGGCGATGTGGGGTATGGCACCATACAAAACCCTTACCTGTACCTAAATAAAGACCCTAATGGAAATATATATGTAGCCAAAGGGTACTCGATGGAGTATTTTACGCCTGCCGATTTTACTGCGGCCCTCACCATTAAGGCGGGTAAAACATGGTCGGTTAATGCAAAATATATGTACCGAAACACCTATTTCTTCTCCAGCAACTACGGTAGTATAGGCGTTACTAAGAGTTTTTTACCTTTCACAAATCATTCATTATCAAATGCTTCAGATGGTTCATTTCCAAGTTTAGTTAATGACTTGGAAAGCCAGGTACAGGATCTGTACAATATGCTCAATGCAAAACAGCTTAAAGATGCCGTTGCCGATGTGGAAGCACGCATTATCAACCTCAGGGATGCCAATAAACCGGCATCAGGGCGTACGGAAACGTTACAGAACAGCGATATTGGCGATGTGCTACAGGCGCGTTACGATGGCCTCAACGATATGCTTATTGAATTGGAGAGTATTAGCCTCGATGATTATGACCCTTCCGCAAGTAGTAAGAAGCAATGGCTCACCGAAAAGCTATACGAACTTACTTCTATAAGATACAACGGCCCCACCGCCGGGAAATAGCAACTCCGGCCGCAGAAATTATATTTAATAATTTTTTATTTTCAAGTCCAAATTTTTTTTCTGACATTTGCTATAACCCGATGGGTTAGTAAGTACAATCCCTTTCCCGGCATATACGTATGCCGGGACTTTTTTTTGCAGCAGTTTACTGCATACTACATTCATTAGTAAGTATGTTACGGTATGATAACAGCAGTTATTTTTAAACAAACATCTTCTGCAATTCCTGTGTTCAAAATAGCGGCACATCACCAATGCTTCAAGTAACACTTCAAGTATTTCAATGAAATGGGTAAAGCCATGAAAGGGCGAGATACCTTAGCCCGGGGTGTAGACCCGGGTACTAGCGAATGGCATCTCGCGATAAACATAAAACAAGCCCTGTTATTCTCAACTACATTTTTTTGATACAATATCAGGCACTGTTGCCCGAGGCTGGGTTTTTTCAATTCTCCCTGAAAGTTATCACCATACTTCGTAATTTGCATCTGCAAAAAAAACGCACATACATGAAACGCATTTTCCTTTCCGCTTTATTAGTTGCTGCTGCTCTGGCATCCAATGCACAGGGGCAATTAAAATTACCATCACTCAGTCCCACGGCCAAGGTGTCGCAGGAGTTTGCTACATCAAGCATTGACCTCACTTACAGCCGCCCCTCTATGCGTGGCCGTAAAATATTTGGCGATGTGATACCTTATGGCAGCGTGTGGCGCACAGGTGCCAATGCACCAACCAAAATAAAATTCGGCGAAGATGTGGAAGTAGGCGGTATGAAGGTAAAGGCAGGTGAGTATGTATTATATACGATACCCGGCAAAGACAAATGGGAAGTAGTGTTGAATACAGGCACAGGTACCTGGACAGCCAACGGCTACGAAAAAGAAAATGATGTGGCCCGCTTCTCTGTTAAGTCATCGGTAATGGAATTGAACTGCCAGACATTTACCATACAGGTATCTGACCTTACCTTCAACACCTGCAAACTGGAACTGCTGTGGGAAAGGACAAAGATCGCTATACCGGTTATTGCCCACAACGCTGATAACCTCGATGTGAATATTGACAAGGCCATCAACCATCCTGCATCACTGCCTTATTTTCAGTCGGCCAACTATTACTTCGAATCAGACAGGAAACTTGACCTTGCCAAGACATATATAGACAAAGCAGTAGAGCAAGACCCCAAGGCATTCTATATGTGGATGCTCAAAGCCCGTATTGAAAAGAAACTGGGCAACAACCAGGATGCCATAGCCGCAGCCAAGAAAGCTATGGAACTCTCTAAAGGCAATGCCAACGAAGCCGAATACCAAAGGAATGGCCAGAAGATCATTGATGATGTCAACAGGTCGTCCCGCCACAAGCAGGCTATGGATTAGTTGCTATAGTTACCGAATATAATGATTCCGGGGCTACTGATTTCTTAAAGAGATCAATAGCCCCGGAATTTTTTGATTAATAATGTAGGCTAGGTGGGGTAGTTTCTTGCCGTAG
>CAIVKT010000209.1 GCA_903906615.1 uncultured Bacteroidota bacterium
GCCCCGGTATCATAAAATAGATCTGCCCCGGCCGCACATCAAATTGTTCAAAATCAATAGTATGATACCCACCGCCTTCGGTGAAAAATACAATATGGTAGAAGGAGTGCCTGTGAGCCAGGTGCAGGTTAGGATGCACCTGCAGATAGTCCGCAAAAGGCCGTGCTATCAGTTCCTGCAATATATGATCATCACTGCTCAGTGAGCAGATATCGTATACCGGTATTGTATTTTTCAATGATTGCATCGCACAGCAAAGATACAGGCCATATACACTATGCAATAGTACTATCGGTGGTTTTATTTGTACTTTTTACTGTTTTTGCTTTTTCAGCCCCATATCTGCCACTATCTTATAAGAGGCCACTTTATCCGCAGGTTCATAAATATGCGATACCACCATCAGCTCGTCTGCGCCGGTTTGTTCTATAAATTGCTGTAGGCCCGTTTTCACCCTTACAGCATCACCTACAAAGGAGTAGGCCATCATCTGCCTTACGGCCGCTTCTTCGTATTCCGTCCACAGGCCATCCATGCTGTCTATAGGTGGTTGCAGCAGCCTGCGCTTGCCACTGATGATGCCTGTAGCCAGTTGGTAAAAGCTGGTGGCTATCCGCTCGGCGGCAGACGTGGTTTCGGCGGCTATCACATTCACGCATACCATCACATAGGGTTCCTTTAGTGCAGCCGATGGTTTAAAGTGCTGCCGGTATAGGCGTATGGCATTGTGCAGGTGCGCGGGTGCAAAGTGTGCCGCAAAAGCATAAGGCAATCCCAGCGCCGCTGCCAGCAGTGCGCTGTCTGTGCTCGATCCCAGTATCCATATAGGTATCTCTGTTCCTTCGCCGGGTATGGCGCGTACCCTGGCTCCCTTATTGCCGGCAGATAGGTAGGTTCTTAGCTCATGTATCTCCAGGTCGAAGTCGGCGCCATTGTTGTTACGGCGCAGTGCATGTGCAGTCACAGGGTCGGTGCCGGGCGCTCGGCCCAGCCCCAGGTCTATGCGGCCGGGGTATAGCGAAGCGAGCGTGCCAAACTGTTCCGCGATCACCAGCGGAGCATGGTTAGGGAGCATTACACCGCCAGATCCCACCCGTATGGTGGAGGTGCCTTGTGCCAGATAGCCTATTAAAATTGCCGGTGCCGAGCTGGCTATACTTTCCATGTTGTGGTGCTCTGCCACCCAATATCGTTTATAGCCCTGCTCCTCTGCTACCTGCGCCAGTGCCAGCCCTTTTTTATAAGTATCGCCTATCGTGCGGCCCTCCATTATAGACATCAGGTCCAGTACCGACAACGCCACTCTTTCACTGCTCATATATCCTTGTTTAAATAACAGCAAAGTTCGGCCTTATTGTGTTATCCAAATGGTAAGTATCATGGAATATAGTGGGGTACAGGAAATTGCAGACTTCATACATCCGATGCTCATCATTGATAAGCGGCTTAAAGAATACGTGTTCTACGAAATTGCTGGTTAATCCTTACTTTTAAAATATCAATTGGATAGTATGCTTAGAAAAATTGTGCTGTTGCTCGTGTGCCTGACCATCATAAATAGTTCTTTTGCCACCACCTGGGATGAGCCATGGGCTGATGAGGTGATCAAGCAATCTTCGTCTTTTGTATTGGCTCAGGTGGTCTCCTGCAATGCTGATAGCGGAGTCAGCATACGTATCATCAAAACATTGAGTGGCAAGGTATTGAGCGATAGCATCTTTATCAGCGATTTTTATCTGCTTTCGCTGTGTAGCAGTTCTGGCGATGGTCCTGAGTTTCATATCCCTGTGGTAGATAGTTGTTACTTCTTTATTACCCAAAATAAAGAAGGCAAGTATTGTATTGCCACGCCTAGTACCGGCTTCGATTATGTTTATCAGGGCAAGGTCGCAGCTACATTCAGGCACAGCTACCATCAGGCATTAGTGCATGTGCAGGTTTACGAGAAGATGATGACCGCTGTATTCAATAATTATCATGGGCAGCCCTACGACGAAGCTTCTGTTACAGCTTATGTCAATGAGTGCATAAGTAAAAAGCCAGCAGGTTTTTCAGACGAAGAGATCGGTACTTTTTTTGAGCAGCATGTGGCGCTGGAATGCGTGTACCACCTGAAGTTGAAAGTTGATGAGCAAAAGATGTTTCCGTTTCTGCAAGATACAGCCAACTTTCACAACCAGGTATCGGCTGCAAGGGC
>CAIVKT010000210.1 GCA_903906615.1 uncultured Bacteroidota bacterium
CACTTGTGCAAGATCGTTGCGCAATTTCAGAATCAGAATTTTTTACGTTGCATGTGTTGCTTTTTTTTAACGCAAAGACGCAAAGGAACCGCTAAGATCGCAAAGCCTATATGTTTTACTTTCTATTGCCTAAAGGTAGGGTGGAAAATTGATAGGTGCAAACCGGGTTTCTATGATAGTATGCTATCTGCGCAGTGATAGGCGTGGGTAGTGCTGTCATAAAACTTTTTTCGGGTGTAAGTTGTTGAGGGGGAGTGTGGTATATGTGATGAGTGAGGTGGGATTTTGGAAAGTGGTTTTTGGCCAGTTTACATTCGCCAGTCGGAGTGGGAAATTGGTAGCTGGAAATTGGGTGTTTGGTTTTATTGATAGTGTTACGTGTCCTGCGCGAGGCTGCCGATTGCAAATCGGCCTTATTTGTAGTACCGGATGCCCGCTGAAGCGGAACATCCGCCACAACGGGAAAATTAGGATATATCAAAAACAATCATTAGGTTTGATAAACGATACGCAATTTTATTTCGTACATACCCTTCTTTTTTGCAGCACAACACTGTGGGGCGGGCAGCCCAAAATAAGTAAATTATATTTTTAAGCATACCCAGGGAATGCCCAGATAATTACGCCTTATTATAATGCCGTGTTTTATTTTATGAAGAAGCTCATTACTCTTTTATTGATTATTGTTTGCGCTTGCGGCGCAAAGGCGCAGATCATTACTACCGTGGCTGGTGGTGGCACAGGAGGCCTCGGCGATGGTGGGCCTGCTATAGATGGCGACCTATATGAACCTTATAGTACTGCCAATGATGCTACGGGCAACCTTTACATAGCCGATGCTGGGCATAACCGCATTCGTATGGTGAACACATCGGGTATTATTACTACAATAGCAGGTACGGGAACTGGCGGGTATAATGGCGATAATATCCTAGCCACGTCCGCAGAGCTAAAAGGCCCTACAGGAGTGGCTGTAGATGCCGCCGGTAATGTATATATTGCTGACAACTACAACAACCGTATAAGAAAGATAGATGCAACTGGCATCATTACCACTGTGGCAGGCAACGGTACAATGGGCTATAGCGGGGATGGCGCAGCTGCCACGGCTGCAGCGCTGAACCTGCCACATGAACTTGCCGTAACCCCGGCAGGTATTATATACATATCTGATACATGGAACAATTGTGTACGTAAAGTAGATGCGGCAGGTATTATTACTACCATAGCTGGCAATGGTACTTATGGATATAACGGTGACAATATCCCTGCTACTTCTGCAATGTTATACAGGCCATATGGATTAAGTATTGATGCAAGCGAAAACGTATATGTTGCTGATGATGGGAATCATCGCATCAGAAAAATAAAAAATACTGGAATAATTATTACGATAGCAGGGAATGATACCAGCGGGTATAATGGCGATAACCAGCCAGCTACTGCTGCTCAATTAAATGATCCATTTTATGCTACAACAGATCAATTTGGAAATGTATATATCGCAGACCCCGGTAACTTCAGGATACGTATGATTAACACTTCAGGTATTATTAACACTATTGCGGGAATAGGCATTGATAGTTGCCCTGACGATGGACAGGATGCTATATCAGCAAAATTAGCATCACCTATAGCAATATCTATAGATAGTTACAATGATATTTATATAACTGATTTTGGGTGTGATCGTATATATTCTTTTAGATCTGTGGAAGGAAGCAAGAATGTAACATTTAAAAATGATATGGTAAATGTATATCCCAATCCATGTGCAGATCATTTTACTATAAACATTTCTACCACTATTGACGAACAAGCAGAGATATCTATCAGTAATAGTATAGGCCAAAATGTAAAAGAGCTATCAATGGCAACCAACATACCTACGAAAGTACAAATGAATGAACCTGCGGGCATGTATATCATAAATGTGCGTACAGCGACTGAAGTATGGAGTGAAAAGGTAATCGTGCAGAAAGATTAATAGTAGGATGGCGAGTGATTTGGTGCTGAAGATTTTCAGGGAGATGCTTATTCTTTTAACCTAAAGACAAGAAATCATGAGAACATCCTTCATTTCCTTATGGGTGCAGCGAGCATCCGTGCTCCTAACATTATTGCTTTGCTGTTCAACAGATCTGCATGGGAACGTTGATTTGGGTTTCTAATTTAATGATGGGCATAGTGTCTTTATTCAGAAGTAGGTGTAGTTTCCCCCGGGTTAAAATACCCCCACACTATCCGTGCCTTTGATGCGCCAATGACCTTGGTCAACTCGCGCTCGGTGAGGGTCTTTATGTTCTTTACCGAGCGGAAGGCTTTGAGCATTTCGGTGGCGGTCTTATCGCCTATGCCGGGTATGTTTTCCAGCTCGTTTACGAAGGTGCCTTTGCTGCGTACCTGGCGGTGAAAGGTGATGCCAAAGCGGTGCACTTCATCCCTTATGCGCCTCACCAATAGGTGCGCAGGGCTGTCGAACGAAAG
>CAIVKT010000211.1 GCA_903906615.1 uncultured Bacteroidota bacterium
AAATTTGCAATAATCCCTGAACACCTGCGGCGTTTCTTCGTAGGTAGTGCACGTGCTAATGGGCTTGTCCCAGCCGGCAAACGTTTCGTAAACCGGCGCTATCTCCACATCGCAAAGATCGTAAGGAAACTCCTTTGTTTCTTTACCATCAGCTATGTAGGACACAGCCGCTTTTATGGGATTGAAGCTATCCAGCACATCCGTCTTGGTGATGATGAGTTTCGTAACACCACTCAGCATTACTGCATAGCGTAGCGCCACCAGGTCTATCCAGCCACAGCGGCGGGAGCGGCCTGTTACAGCTCCAAACTCATTACCTACCCTTCTCAATTCTTCGCCTGTTTCATCATCCAGTTCGGTAGGGAATGGCCCGCTACCCACACGGGTGCAGTAGGCCTTGGTGATACCATACACCTCACCCACGCGCGATGGCGCTACACCCAGTCCGTTACACACACCTGCAGCTATGGTATTGGATGAAGTAACGAACGGATAGGTGCCGTAATCAATATCCAGCATACTACCCTGCGCGCCTTCGGCCAGCACACGCTTGCCATCATTCAGGTGGCTATCCAGCCAGTATTCCGAGTTTACTATTTGCAGTGAGCGCAGGTATTCGCAAGCGGCAAAGAAAGGCTGCTCCCATTGTTCCCATTCTATTTTATGGTCGTACTGGCGCAGCATCTGTATGTGCTTTTGCGCCAGCTTATCGTATTTCGCACGGAAGTCTTTACTCAGTATATCGCCTACGCGCAGCCCGTTGCGGCCTGTCTTGTCCATATAAGCAGGGCCTATACCTTTGAGGGTTGAGCCAATCTTATCTACGCCTTTTGCGGCCTCCGATGCCGCATCCAGTGCGCGGTGCGTAGGTAGTATCAGGTGGGCGCGGTGTGCTACGAACAGGCGGCTCACCACATCGGGCCGTAAAGGTATCAGTTGCTCTATCTCTTGTTGCAGCGATACAGGGTCTATCACCACGCCATTGCCTATGAGATTGAGGCAGTGGCTGTGAAACACACCAGAAGGAATAGTGCGCAGCACCACCTTCTTGCCGTCTACATACAAGGTATGCCCCGCATTAGGCCCACCCTGGAAACGGGCGATAATATCATACTGCATAGCAAGATGGTCCACTATCTTGCCCTTGCCCTCATCACCCCACTGCAAACCCAACAAAACATCTATCATGAACTGTTTTTTAAAGAGCGCAAATTTATGCGCAAAAAAATATAAAAATTAAAAAAAATAACGCCGCACGCAACGCCAAAAGTAAATGAAATTTAAAACCCAAAAAACAATCCTTTCGTTAATGCGGGTGCTTATCTGTGTCAAACCCCTGTAGTGTAGACATGAGCTGCTGCATGGTGCGCTGGTAATTATTAGCAGACCCATCGAGGAATATGGTATTACCCTTGCCATATTCGGCCATATGTTTAATGGTGTCCGTCCACATCGAGAATAATATATAAGAAGAATCCAGTTTGGCGCTTTCCATTTCTTTGGCGGCAGTAGCCATACCCTTGGCCACTTCTTCGCGGAAGAGGGCTACACCCTGGCCGCGCATTTGCGCCGCCTGCCTTTCGGCATCTGCCGATATTTTGATGGCATTACCCTCTGCCTCGGCGGCTTTCGTTTTGGTAATGAGCAATGCCTGCCCTTCGTTCTCCGCAGCGGCCTTAAGGTTGCTGGAAGCCACTACCTGCGCCATAGATTTAAGAATAGCCTCATCAAAGGTGATGTCGTTCATCTGTATATCCAGCAGGTGATAGCCCCACCCTTCTAATTGGGCATCAAGCTGGTCTTTTACATGGTGTATGATCTCTGCCCGCAATTGCAGTATCTCCGACTGCTTCTTGGTGGCTACAAAAGCCCGCACAGAGCCTTCCACAGATCGCACAAGGGCTTGCATAAAGCTGCGCTCGTCCATAAATTTAAAGGCAACATTCTCTATCGTTCCCTTGTCCTGGTTAAGGACAGAATACAACAGCATGGCAGAAAAATACACATTGGCCTGGTCTTGCGTGATGGCCTGGAACTTCAATTCCATAGACCTGTTCTGGTAAGATATCTTTTTGTAGATCTGCTCTATGATCGGGATACGCATATTAAGTCCCGGCCCCATAATGCGCTTGAACTTTCCAAAGACTGTGATCACGGCCACATTGCCCTGCTGCACCGTTACAAAGCTGAGGAAAATGATAAGCAATACAACACCTAAGATGATCAGTATTTCGGGGGCCATAATCTTGAGATTTAATTTAAGAAAGTACAATATTACAAACAAAATGAAAATTAAGCAGGTATTTTGAATGATCGCATTCGTACTTTTGTAACACAAAGCATTTTATGGCCAAGCTGGTACTGGATATGAGCGCTATGCAGGATAACTTCTTTGCAGATGCTGCAATGATAGGCATAGCCAGCGCCATGCCTGCCTACCACCTTTGCTGGGCGCTCAATGAGCGCCTGGAACTGGCCTTTGTACGCGACCCGGCACAGAATATATCGCTGAAGAAAAAAAATAACGAATTCAACTACCCCACGTACCGCTTCGACCTGCCCAACAGCAGTCACTCATACCTGCTCTACAAACTAAAGGATGGGGCAGAGTCGCTGCTGCCCGAAACACGCCACCTCGATTACCTGATCTTCATACAAACCAGCGACCCGGAAGAAGATGCTTACCGCCTGGCGGCAGACCTAAAAACAATAAACGACATACAACTGGCACAGATACTTGATCCCGAAGACATGAAGAACCTGGCCAACCTGCTCGTATAGTACAAAATCATTCTCTTACCTTTTCCTGCATTCCGGGCAGTATTTCTATGCTGTTGGCGCTGCATTGACCGCCTATTTCGGCCTTTAACCTTTATTAACCAACTAAAAACCGATAAAGTGCCAACTTTTACTATTTTTGTCACCTGTCTAAAAACATATCATGAACTATCGCAAAGTCAACAACCTCTTTGGTTGGATCACGGGCGCAATCGCGTTCTTTGTTTATTTAAAAACTATGGAGCCTACTGTTTCCTTCTGGGATTGCGGTGAGTTCCTTTCCTGCGCATACAAACTGGAAGTAGGCCACTCGCCCGGTGCGCCATTCTTCATGCTGGTACAAAGAATATTCTCTTTGTTTGCAGGTGGCGGCACAGCTACCGGCCAGCCATCAGTAAGCACATTAGGCACTGTGGGTGCTGCTACCTGCATCAATGCACTTTCTGCATTGACGAGCGCACTCTCTATCCTGTTCCTTTTCTGGACAACCACCCACTTTGCTAAAAAACTGATCACTAAGAACGATGAAGAACCCGACCAGTCACAATTGATCGGCATCATAGGCGCAGGCCTGGTAGGCGCGCTCGCTTATACCTTCTCCGATACGTTTTGGTTCTCTGCCGTGGAAGCGGAAGTTTATGGTACATCTTCATTCTTTACTGCTATCACCTTCTGGGCCATACTGAAATGGGAACATGTGGCCGACAAAAAACATGCTGATCGCTGGCTCGTGCTGATCGCCTACCTCGTAGGTGTGTCTGTCTGCGTGCATCTGCTCAACTTGCTGACCATACCTGCAATTGCAATGGTATACTACTTCAAACGCTACGAGGCTACTTATAAAGGCACCATCATCGCCTTCATCATGGGTTGCGTGGTACTTGCGTTCGTTCAGTTTGGCATTATACAATACATACCCCGCATAGCATCGTCTTTCGATATTATGTTCACCAACAGCTTTGGTTCTGGCTTTGATACCGGCGCTATCACATTCCTGGTGTTGCTTACCGCTTTGCTGGTATTCCTTTTGGTATTTGCCAAAAAGAGAAACTTCCAGGTGTTGCACACCAGCATCCTATGCGTGATGTTCATCATCATTGGCTACTCGAGCTATTTCTCGGCTATCGTACGCTCCCGCGCAGATGTGCCTATTGATATGACTAACCCAGATAACCCCATCACCTTCCTCGATTATGTGGACCGTGAGCAATTCGGCAGCCAGCCACTTTTGTTTGGCCCTTACTTCACCAGCAACTGGACCGGCATAGACACCTCCCGCAAGCTGTACGCGCAAATGAAGGGCGCAGATGGCAAAGATCATTACGACATCGTAGGCAAGAAAATGGATCCCGAATACAGCGGCGACCAATCGCACTTCTTCCCCCGTATCTATGACAATAATGAGGCCAACCACGTGAATTTCTACAAACAATTCCTGAACCTGGGGCCTAATGATGAGCCTACCACCTCTGATAACCTGAAATACTTCTTCGGGTACCAGATGAACTGGATGTGGTGGCGCTACTTTATGTGGAACTTCGCAGGCCGCCAGAACGATATAGAAGGCCAGGGCGACCCGCAACGCGCCAACTGGATATCGGGCATACCATTTGTTGACGAATTCCGTGGCCTTGGAAATTCTGATAATATGGGGTCAGGTTACAGTGATAACGACGCACACAACAAGCTGTATTTCCTGCCGCTGATACTCGGTATCATGGGCCTTGTATTCCAGTTCAACAGGAATAAGAAAGATGGTATTGTGGTGCTTACACTCTTCTTCTTTACCGGCGCTGCCATCGGCATATACCTCAATATGCCGCCATTGCAACCCCGTGAACGCGATTACGCATTTGCAGGCTGTACCTACACATTTGCTATTTGGATAGGACTGGGCGTGCTGATGATGCACGACTGGTTCAAACGAGCGATACAAGGGCCTGCTGCAGCTATAGCCGCTACCACTCTTTGTATGCTGGCTGCACCTGTGCTGATGGCCAAGGTGGAATGGAATGACCATGACCGCTCTAAGAAGACACTGGCAAGGGCTGTGGCCTTTAACACACTTTCCTGCTGCGCACCAAATGCAGTACTCTTCACCTTTGGCGATAACCAGACCTACCCGCTGTGGTACATACAGGAGGTGGAAGGTTTCCGTAAGGATGTGCGCATCATCAACACCAGCCTGCTGGGTATTGACTGGTACATAGACCAGCTCAACTACCGTATCAACGATGCAGACGCAGTGCCAATGATCTGGAAAAAGAAAGACTACGTTGGCGACCACCACAACTACATCTCTTACCTGAAGAACGGACAGGTGCCTGCCGATAAATACTTCAACCTGGCCGACATCTGTAACTTCATGAATAGCGATGACCCGGCAAACAAAGGACAGAGAGGCTCTGAAATGGTCAACTACATGCCTACCAAAAATTTCTTTGTACCATCATTAAGCAAAGACGACCTGGTGAAGGCAGGTATGGTACCGGCAGCTGATACTGCCCGCATCAGTACCGACATGAAATTCGGCTATCCTAAAACACTGGCTTACAAAAGCGACCTCGCGATACTCAATATCATAGCCGCAGTAGCCAAGGATGGCTGGAAACGTCCATTGTACTTTGATGCAGGCCTCCGCTCAGGCGATTACGGCGGCACCGGCGATTACCTGCACATGGAAGGCGTTGTATACCGCCTGATGCCTTACAAATACACCGATGTGACCAAGATCGCATCGCAGGTATTAGGTACCATCAACACAGATAAGAGCTACGACCTCTTCGTCAACAAATTCCTGTGGGGTGGCGCTGAAAGGAACGATGTATACTTTGATGAGCCCAACCGTCATGAGTTCGTATCTTATCGTATGGATGGCTCTTTCATTGCCAACCAACTATCTGCCGAAGGCAAAAAAGATAAGGCCATCTCATTGCTGGACAGGCTGATGACCGGCATTACCGAGCATTCTTACGCTTACGACTATACCGGCTACTTTATAGCGGCGGCTTACTACCGTGCCGGTGCCACAGCTAAGGGTGATGCACTCTCCGATAAGATAGTACGCAACAGCATGGATGACCTGGGTTGGATAGCCACATTGCCGGATGACAGCCGGGCTGCACTGATAGAAGATGCCAAGCAGCAGATACAGATCATGCAGTCGCTGGGCGCTACTGCCGCGCAATCCGGCGACACCGTAGAGACCAAGAAAATATACAACAGAATGAATACCCTTGACCCAAAGATCAAGGAAATGATACGCGCTTCTCAAAAGCAGGAAGGGCCTGCCGGCGCAGCCGAAGAACAAGAATAGTTCATTGCAATTTTCTTTCAAAAAACGCCCCGCATGCCGGGGCGTTTTTATTGCTTGCCGTATCTTCACCCTCAAATCCCGCAAATCAATGGCCGACAATCTCAAACGCATGTTGCAACTGGTAACTGAATTCTTTGACGTAAGAAACGACCCCGACCAACTGAATGTTGACGA
>CAIVKT010000212.1 GCA_903906615.1 uncultured Bacteroidota bacterium
AATTGTTTTTTGCGCGATAAAGATGACGAAATAAATACTAAGAGTCTGTTAAGCTTTTATAGAGATCCAGCAGGGGGGTTACATCTTCTTTCCAGCTTTCTTCATACTTCAGCACCTTTTTATAGCGGCTTGTCTTTAATTCATCGGTCACTTTTTTTTCCACCTTCTCCGATCCGTATATCACTACATCTGCGCTTTTGCCCGCGCCTATGGTAAGGGCAGTGTTGGTGCAGTCTTTGAACGGGTCCAGGTCTTTCTCTTTGATCTCGTTGCTGATAAGCGCCTTTTTCATGAAGTTGGGGTTCAGCTTTTCCTTGAATTGATTGGCCTGGGCCGTGTATATAACCTTGGAGTAGCCAAAAACAGGCTCTTTCTTGTAAGTGGTCTTCAGGTAAAGCGGTATGAGCGAGGTCATCCAGCCATGGCAGTGTATGACGTGGGGCGGCCAGCCGAATTTCTTTACTGTTTCCAGCGCGCTTTTGCAAAAGAAGATCATGCGCTCGCCGTTGTCATCAAAGAAAGCATCCTGGTCGTCGCGGAAAACAGATTTGCGCTTGAAATAATCTTCATTATCCATGAAGTAGACCTGCAGGCGGGCATTGGGCAATGAGGCAACCTTAATGATCAAGGGGTAGTCATCTTTATCTATGATCACATTGATACCGGAAAGCCTTACCACCTCGTGCAGTCTGTGCCTGCGCTCATTGATTACGCCAAACCGCGGCATGATCACACGCACCTCAAGACCTGCATCGAAAGTCTTGATCGCCAGCTTGTTAAGTATCTGAGCAAAATCAGTAAACTCTGTATAAGGAGAAAGTTCATTGGCAATAATTAAAACACGTTTCTTTGTGTCTACAGACATGCGCTAAAAATTATTTATTAGAGGAAATTATTTGAAACTGTCTGCAAAATTACGAAAATATTGAATTCCAACCGTACTTTGCACCACAGAAAGCCTAAATAAGTATAGGATGGTCATTTTTAAGAGCACACAAGATATAATTGAATATATATCTGCCGAGAAGGGAAAAGGCGTTAAATATGGCTTTGTGCCTACTATGGGCGCGCTGCATGAGGGGCATTTGTCGCTCATCGCACGTGTCCGTAACGAAGGGCAGGCCGTAATATGCAGTATTTTTGTAAACCCCACCCAGTTCAACGACAAAAAAGACCTGGAAAAGTACCCGATAACCACGGATGCCGATATAGAGCTGCTGGTTAAGGCCGGTTGCGATGTACTATTTTTACCGGGTGTGGAGGAAATATATCCCGGTGGCGAGCAGCAAACCCGCTCTTATGAGTTTGGCTACCTCGATACCATACTGGAGGGAGCTAAGCGGCCGGGGCATTTTAAGGGCGTAGGCCAGGTGGTAGGCCGCCTGCTGGATATTGTGCAGCCAGATACCCTGTACCTTGGCCAAAAAGATTATCAGCAGTGTATGGTGCTTACCAAATTATTGGAACTGACCGGCAGGGATAAAATGAAACTGGTGATATGCCCTACTACCCGCGAAGCAGATGGCCTGGCCATGAGCTCTCGCAACCGCAGGCTCACCGAGCCGCAACGCATAATAGCCGGGGTTATCTACCAATGCCTCGTATCTATACAGACAAAACAGGAAGGGGGCAGTTTCGCAATAGTGAAGAAAGAATGCGAAGAGCTGCTGGCCGCCAAGGGTTTTGCGACAGAATATGTGGCACTGGCCGATGCACGCGACCTGACCTTGCTGGATGAATATAACAGGGAGATACCGATGGTAGCCCTGATAGCTGCTAAGATAGGCGAGATACGGCTGATAGATAATATACTTCTTTAGTCGTTAGTTGTTAGTCGTTAGTAGATAGTAGATAGTCGTTAGTCGTTAGTAGATAGTAGATGGTCGGGATTCATGAGTTGATAGCCTTCCTTTTGGTGGGTAAATAGAAAGCTGTAAGTAGATCAGCGTAAAATAATAGAACATGAAAGAACCACTGGCGCTGGGAATTGACATGGGTGGCACTAACACTGCTTATGGCTTTGTGAACAGTCGCGGGCATATAGTGCGCAAGGGCAGCCTTCCCACTACCGGCCATACCGGTGTGGAGGGTTTTATTGCAGACTTTAAAAAAGTACTGGACCCTGTTATAAAGGAGCTGGGCAGGGAAAATATTATCGGCGCAGGTATAGGCGCGCCTAATGGTAATATATATACCGGGGAGATCGTGTTTGCCCCCAACATGCCGTGGAAAGGGATCATACCCATGGCAAAGCTGGTGGGTGATGCCCTGGGTATCAAAGCCACACTTACCAATGATGCCAATGCCGCAGGCATAGGAGAGATGATGTATGGCGCGGCCAAGGGCATGAAGGACTTTATATTGGTGACCCTTGGTACCGGGCTGGGCAGTGGCTTTGTAGCCAATGGGCACATGATATATGGCCACGATGGCCTGGCCGGAGAACTGGGGCATGTGATAGCCGTAAGGGATGGCCGCAAGTGCAACTGCGGCAGGTATGGCTGCCTGGAACGATATGCCTCGGCCACAGGTATTGTGATCACCGCAGAAGAGTGGCTGGAGCAACGCACAGATACTACTATACTAAGAACACATACCGGCAAGCTAACCGCAAAAGCCATACAAGATGCAGCACATGCCGGCGATGCCATGGCGCTGGCGCTTTATGAATATACGGGCAAGATACTGGGTCAAACGCTGGCAGATATGGTGGCAATAACTTCGCCGCAGGCTATCATATTCTTTGGTGGCCTGGCCAATGCAGGCGATATGCTGCTGCACCCCATAAAAAAACACCTCGAAGACAACCTGCTCAATATCTATAAAAACAAGGTGCGCATAATGCAATCGGCCCTGCCGGATGCTGATGCTGCGATATTGGGGGCGAGTGCATTGGTGTGGTGATGCCAATTGGTTGTCAGGAAAATGATCCCCCTTCAGGGGTTAGGGGTTTAGTAACGCTGGCCTTTCCCTGTATACCTTCCATATAAACTCGCCAAACAATGTATTGGCCCATGCAAACCACGGACGGGTGTATTTAGAGGCATCGTCTTTATTGAAAGTTTCGTGCATGAAGCCTGTCCCGGCATGGCTGCGTTGCAGCATATCAAGGCACATTTTTATTTCGGTATCATCGTTGCTGGTAAGGCCACGCATGATTATGCTCAGAGGCCATATGCTATCTACACCGGCATGTGGTCCGCCTATTCCTTCGCCGGCCTTACCTTTGAAGAAGAATGGATTTTCATTGGAAAGCACAAACTTGCGGGTGTTCTTGTATACTGGGTCGGTGGCCATCTCCGGCACCAGGTAGCCGAGCGATAGCAACGACGGCACATTGGCATCGTCCATCAGGTTGCAACTGCCATAGCCATTCACTTCGTAGGCAAATATCTTACCGAATTTCTCTGTCTTTATTTTCGCGTCATTGTCTATGCCGGTCACTATTTGCGTCATCATATTATTGATGGCATCTGTGTCGAACGGAGTCTTTGTTGCCTGTAGTAGCGTAGTTAAGTGTCCCAGGCTGGCGAAAGCGAACAGGTTGCTGGGTACGAGATAAGGATATATAGTGGCATCATCGCTCGGGCGGAACATAGAGCAGATCATGCCATTGGGGCGCACAGGGTAGCCATAGCCGTAGAGCGGCAGCGTATCCGTGCCTAATTCTGTCTTGCGCATAAAGCTGTATGGCCCCTTTTCGTTCATGCGCTGCTGTTCTGTAAATGTCCTCATCACCAGCTTCATGGCCTCGGCCCATTGCGCGTCAAACGGCGATATATCGCCGGTAGCCTTGTAGTAGCCATGCGCCAGGCGGATGGGGTAGCAAAGGCTGTCTATCTCCCACTTGCGCTCGTGTATGCCGCGGTGCATGTGGGTGTGGTCATTTTTCCATGGGCTCTGTTTGTGTTCGTTCTTGTAAAAGGCATTGGCATATGGGTCGCGGAGTATGCACTTCACCTGCCTGTTGATCACGCCCTTTATCAGTTGTTTCAGTTCTTCATCTTCCTTGCACAGCGGCAGGTAGGGCCAAACCTGGGCCGATGAATCACGCAACCACATAGCATCTATATCCCCGGTGATCACGTAAGTATCCGGCTTGCCATCAATAGTATCGAAGAACACAGTGGTATCCAGCGTATTCGGGAAGCAATTCTCAAACATCCATGCCAGCTCTTTGTTGCCTATGTTGGCCTTTACCTCAGCGATCACTTTTTCTACAGCCCTGCTGGTGAAATTTCGCTTGCCGGCAGCTACCCGTACAGTTGGGAATATGTCTGAAGCCCCCAATACCCTGGAATAGCGGGAAAGCAGCAATGCCGATGTGGCAAGCGATGTTTGGGTCACAAAGCGGCGTCTGTTCATAGTTGTTCGTATTAAAGAGTTTAAATGTAGTGAAAAATAGAAGATCACACGGTAAGAGGCAGGTTGGTGTAATAAAGAAATGGTTTACTTTTATTGCGGTTAGGTAAAATTCATACATAATGGCTTTTTCATTCAGGAAATATGTGATTCCGCTTTTGGTTGTTACCCGGTTCGCCGACATGGCATCAGCGCAGACGAATAATAAATATATAGACCCGTTCATAGGCACGGGCGGCCACGGGCATACCTATCCAGGCGCTACGGTTCCCTTCGGAATGGTGCAGCTAAGCCCCGATAATGGTACGCAGGGCTGGGACTGGTGCAGTGGTTATAATTATAGCGACAACCGGATAGCGGGCTTTAGTCATATGCACCTCAGCGGCACCGGTTGTGGCGACTGGTGCGATATATCGGTATTGCCCAATAACGGTTTGATACCGGATACGGCGCAGGACTTCAGGGTAGGATTCAGCCATAATACCGAACGGGCCAGGCCTGGCCTATATTCGGTGATGTTGGATAACGGGATACGGGTAATGCTCACCGCCAGCGAGCATTGCGGATTGCACACCTATTTATTCCCTAAAGGAAGTAAGCCTGTGATACGTTTCAACCTGGCTTTCTGCATTAATTACGACAGTACAACTTTATCGTTCATAAAGAAAGTGGATGATTCTACTGTTGTTGGTTACCGTTATTCTACCGGCTGGGCCAATGTGCAGAAGGTGTATTTTGCCGCGCGCACTTCTGTGCCATTTGAGGAACTGCGGACGAATGTGGCAGCACATTTTGTAGATGCTAATGGTAAGCCGGGGGGCGTAACTAATGGACAGCTTGTTTTTAAAGAAGTGGGTGAGCAGCCCAAAATGATCAATATGAAAGTGGGACTGTCTTCCGTAAGTACAATGAAAGCCCTTGAGGCGCTCAATGAAGTACAGGGATGGCATTTCCAGGAGGTAGCCAATATTGCACATAACAAATGGGCGAACGAGATAGACAAGATACAGGTAACCAGCAGCAGCGACAGGCTAAAACGTATATTCTATACCGGCCTGTACCATACCTGTATGGCGCCTGTGCTGTACGCTGATGCTGATGGCCAATATAAGAATGCAAAAGGCGATACCCGCAAAATGAAACAAGGACAGCGATACACAGTTTTCTCGCTATGGGACACCTTCCGTGCGCTTAATCCATTGTTTACCATCACGCAGCCTGAGCGTAACATAGACATACTCAACAGTATGCTTGCCTTCTACGACGAGAACGGCCTGCTGCCCGTATGGGACCTAAGTACGTGGGAGACAGGCTGCATGAGCGGCTACCATGCCGTACCCGTACTGGCCGATGCGGTGATTAAAAACACAAAGGGGCTGGATGCAAAGCATGTATATGAAGCTATGAAGAAAAGCGCCTTCCAGGATATTCGTGGCACACAGGATTATATAAAGTACGGCTACCTGCCACAGGACAAGGGCAGCTACAGTGTGACGATAACACTGGAATACGCTTACGACGACTGGTGTATAGCGCAGGTGGCTAAGAAGCTGGGCTATACCGATGACTACAAGCTGTTCATGAAAAGGTCAGAAGCCTATAAATTGCTGTTTGATAAAAACAGTGGTTTCATCAGGGGCAAGAACTCGGACGGTAAATGGGTAGAACCATTTGATGCCTATATGACCTCTACAGAAGGTAAATCTATGTACGAAGAGGGTAATGCGTGGCAGTACACCTTCTTTGTGCCGCATGATGTGCGCGGGCTGGCCAAAGAGTTTGGCGGGTATGAGCAGTTCTCGCAAAAGCTAGATTCGCTGTTCACGGTATCTTCTGCAGTAAAAGGCGAAAGCGCACCACCCGATGTGAGTGGCCTGATAGGCCAGTATGCGCATGGCAACGAGCCGAGCCACCACATAGCCTATATGTATAGCTTCATAGGCCAGCCATGGAAAACACAGCAGCGTGTGCGCTTTATTATAGACTCCATGTACCACGACCAGCCTGATGGCTACGCAGGCAATGAAGATTGCGGCCAGATGAGCGCATGGGAAGTGTGGAGCATGATGGGCCTGTACCCAGCTAACCCCGCCAGCGGCGAGTATGTATTTGGCAGCCCGGTATTCGATGAAGTGAAGATACAGTTGCCCGATAACAAAAAGATGGTGATAAAAACAGTGAACAACGCCAAAGATCATCCCTACATACAAAGCGTGACACTTAATGGCAAGCCATACAGCAAAACCTACATCACACATGCTGCACTGATGGAAGGTGGTACACTGGAATTTGTAATGAGCGACAAGCCCAATAAAGAATGGGGATCGAAGGAGAAAGACTGGCCGGCATCTATGAACTAAATCGTAATTATTTTTTAGAGTACGCTTCTAATTCATTCATTGAGAATGTGACAAGATCATTACCTTGCTCCATGTCTTTTTTTGAACGGTATAAGATATTATAATAATTATCTGTGTCGCTAAATGTGATTGTGAGTTCTGTATTATCTTGATACTGATCTTTAATGCGTTTGAT
>CAIVKT010000213.1 GCA_903906615.1 uncultured Bacteroidota bacterium
TGATCTCAGGTGTTAATGCCAGCGTTTTTCTAAAGAAGGTAAGTGCCTTATCATACCTGCCTGCGCTAAAATTGATGTTTGCAATGTTATTGGCAGCTACCGCATTTTTGGGGTCGGCAGTGAGCAATTGCTGCATATACCGTTCTGCCGAGTCGCCGATCTTCATGGTAAAATACAAATGGCTCAGGTCAGATAGGTCTACAGTATAGCCGGGATATATGCGCAGCGCCTTTTTATATTCTTCAATTGCTTCGTTCTGTAATGTTCTTTGTTGCACGCTGTCTGTTTCAGCCGCTGCCATTACATCCCATGCCGCAGCCAGGTGATGGTGCAGCCTGCTGTCGTTGGGCGATCTTGCAGCATCTGCTTTAAATAGCGTAAGGCTGTCTTTCCAGTCTGTATTGCGTGCTATCGTAATGCCGCCAAAGATCAACAGCAATGGCATAAGCACAGCCCACATTTTTCGGTTTTTGATTAATGTGGTATCAGCTTGCGTTTTCAACAACCATTTTTCCATACCCAATGCAGCAGTTACACATAGCCCCACAGACGGGAAAAACAAAAAACGTTCGGCCAGTTCTCCCGCAATTGGAAAGGGCAGATTGGACACTAAGAATAGCGTGCCGAGATAGAACACTATAGCGAATGCCCAGGGATCATTTTTCTGTTTCATCCACCTACTGACCGCAACGTATACCAGCCCGCAATAAGCAACTACAGACAGCCAGAAACCTGCGCTTGTGGCATTGGCAAAAGGAATGCTGTTATAAGCATAATCACTCACGAGCGGGTAGGGGATGAAGAGCAGCTTCAGGTACCTGCCTAATATCGTTATCTCGGTAGCTATGCGCGAAAAATAGCTCGGCGCAGCAGCCAGCGAATTATCTATGAACTCCAGCTTGGTAGGCACATTAGCATGGTACTTGCCCAGCACATACTCCCTGATGCCTATGAACACAGCAGTTCCCACAAAAGTGCAGGCCGTAATGGCAATAGCCCTTTTTCTGTCTGCATTGCTGTAAAAGAAAAAAAGCAGCGGGATGATGCCGATGAATGCAATGGAGGTTTCCTTAGAAATATATGACAGGAACAACGCAAATGCGCCCGCCACCAGCATCACAGCCTTGCCGTACTTCATATACTTCATAAACAGGTTCAGCGACAGAAATGAAAATGCAAAACAAAGCAGTTCGTCCCGGCTTTTTATGTTGGCGACCACCTCGGTATGGATAGGGTGTATAGCAAACAGGAAGGCGGCGATAAAAGCAACAACGGTTTTCTTACGGTCAAAGAAACGATCTAAGAAAAGAAACAATAGAACTACGCAGGCAATATATGTCAGGATATTGAACAAATGCCCCGTCATAGGGTTCAGCCCAAAGAATTGGTACTCGACAGCAAACATCACCAGCGACAGCGGCCGGTACAGGTCATTTGGGATCACATAAAATCCCCGAAGATGCGGTGTGGCTAATAACTTTGGTATCGCGCTAATTCCTTCGGTTACAAATTTATTCTTTTCTATCACTACCGGGTCATCAAACGCATAGCCATTGAGCAAGGTATTAGCATAAAGCAGGCAGCACACCACAGATAGTAAAATACATAGCTGTGTAACCATGGATAGTTTCCTGCGGACGGTAGGTACGGCTTGTTTCGGTAGTTGGGCAGGGATTATTTTCTTATCCTGTTTGTTTGCCATTTTCTAATGTGTACTGTAGTTTAATTGCTAAGGCAAACTAATATTTTTTGCTGGATTTTTATATTTTTTCAATACATCGTAAGGGATGTAAGACCATTTAGGATTTTCGCAGGATGCATCTACATGTGGAAAGGAAGGGGAGATATACAATCCTTCAGGTGTGAAATGCCAGTCAACAAAATCCCACCTGTCAGAAGATGAATAATCGCATTCCTGGTCAGTGCTTGTATCAA
>CAIVKT010000214.1 GCA_903906615.1 uncultured Bacteroidota bacterium
ATGAACTTGGGTATGCATCAGCAATTCTAGGATGGGATCGAATTATCATGATCCAAAACACAGTATCAGGTGGTCCTGATAAATTACCTTTTGATCTTAGAGGAAGGCGCATTTTACCATATTATCTGGATGTCACTGTCGAAAATAAAGCTAATGAAAAACAGAAGCTCAAGGAAAAATTAATTGACACATTCGCAGAGGCGCTGCAATACTATAGCACTAATTATACATTTACCCAGAAAGAAAAAGTGATCTGGTGGGGAAAATGGCAAATGGACTCCAAAATATATGTTCGAGGAGGGCAATTGCATATTAGTAGAGTTTCTTCGGATGCATTCTTTTTTGATCTTACAATATTTGACGGTGCTAGGTCTGGAGAAATTAAGTCAAAAGCACAAATACTTACACCACACTCTGCTTATGCAAAAATCGCGTGCCAAGATAAAAACTGTGAAATCATTTTTAGAAGAAGATTAGAAGGTAATACTTGGTATATCGAAATAGAAGAGGGGCCAAATTGTTCAGCTTTTCATGGACTGGGTGCTACATTCTCTGGTACATTTAAGCACACCAACGAATTGATTATTAATAAAGGGTATTTGGATGAAATCGATATGAATGAAATAGAACGGATTACGGGAAAATACCTTTCAGTTTTTCTAAATAATTTCCAACAATTTGGTGTTTCTTATGAATATGATTCGACTGTGATTTCTACAGGTGTAAAAGGCATGTACAATATAATGGAAGCAATTACAGTATTGGATAAAACAGGAGCAATTTGGTGCGCATGCTTGGATTCAGAAGCTGATGTTGACGTAGTGCGCTATTTTACCAACGTAACAGGAGATACTAAGTCAAAGACTAAAGCATTAGAAGAATGGTTGTCGAAATTTTCAAATCGACCGATAATTATTAATAATGTGGTTCCGGAACAATTGTCAAAACCTTTACAAAATATCCAAGACGAAAATTCTGAAAACCTGCGCGACAAATCTGTTTTACCTCGACGTATTTTAGGTAAAGAGAGAAAGAGGAATTAGTTCGAAACCAGTACAGTCAACCTCAATCCAAGTTATGCTGAATTGTGTAAACTTATGTTAGTTCGTGCAGTGTTATGTCGATTAAAGTAATAACGTGCTGAATTGCATTGAGGTCTTGAATGGAAATGTTCGAAACTAGTCAGTAGACACCATCTAAACGCATACTATGATCAATATAATAGAGGCAAAACCATTGGACAATAATATCCTTCGGGTCATATTTGAAGGTGGTGAAGCTTTTAATGTAGATATAAACCCTTTTATTAAATCAGGGGTTTCCAGCGCTCTGAAAGACAATTCGTTTTTCAATTCTGTAAGGGTAGAAGAGGGATATATTACCTGGCCCAACGGCTATGATTTTTGCGCAGAATTTCCATACGAGTACGCTAAGAGTCACCATGAATAATTGATCTTAGAGGTTCTATTCCCGATCGCGCTATTGCTTTAGCGAAGGAGACCATGGAAAGATCAACAGCACTGTTAGGCTTTTTCATGCCTCTATACATCCTTTTTATAATCATTTCGTGAGAATCTGCCTAAGAAGGCTTGTTATCAGCAACGAAACCTGAAGATATTTTTTTACTGGCATTACTTTTATCTGGTATAACCGATACATTCTTATAATCGCATTACATTAATAACTTAATTAAACTGATTTGGCCGAAGAACGACATACCCGTACACCTAGTGGATCTACTGCTCTGAAACTGTTATTGATACTTTTTCTGGGGGGGCTTTTGTGCGCAGAAGGGTACTTTGGTTACCGGATTCACCTGCTTTCAGATCAGCAAAAGCAGATAAAAAGAGACTATGCCGATATTAACGACATTGAATATGGCCTTTTTTCAGTTGAGAACTGGCGGGATAATGTAACACACATTGTAGACCACCAGGTCCGCAATTTTACAATGTCGCCGGAGCAGAAAAAAGAGCTTCAACTGGAGATACAGGAGATCATTGTAGCGCTGGCAGATAAGGCCGAGGCGATGATCAATAAGCCCCAAACATCGGCAGGGGGAAAAATAAAGCAATTCGCCGCCCGAAAGTTTGTCAATATAGATAAGATAAAGGCGCAGGCGCCGGATTTTGCCAGAACGATAATGGCCAAGGTAGACAACCCGGGCAATAAGAACAAGCTGAGTAACATGGCCCTGACCAAGTTTGGCGACATACAGAAGAGCGGCTATATAGACAGTACGATAAGGACCAGTGATTCGATCTCCACAGCGCTATTCACGAAGTACAAAGTATCATCGCACGAGGAACTAAATAATAAGCTGATGAGCTTCTTAGGCCCTATTCGTACGGACACTTACAATTACTGTTTAGCCATGCTGGCTTGTGTGGTGGTCGTGCTGCTGTTGTGGTGGGTATTGCGCAAGCGGGTAGACCTGCACACGGTGCTTTTTGTTATGTCGCTTTTGTTTGCCTTTATCCTGCTGGCCGTGGGCCTTACGGCATCCATGATAGAAGTGGACGCGCGTATCCAGTCATTTGACTTCGTGCTGCTCGGGGAGCATGTGGTTTTTAAAAACCAGGTGCTTTTCTTTCAGAGCAAAAGCATATTGGATGTGGTAAGAGTGCTGATCAAACAACATGCTGCTGACTCTATAGGGGTAGGTATCCTGATATTGGTTTTCAGTATCCTTTTTCCTATCATGAAGCTGAGCTCTACGGGTATTCACCTGTTAAGCAAAAGACGGCTGGCTGAAAATAAAGTGATCAAATACTTTGCTTTTCAGTCGGGCAAATGGAGCATGGCCGATGTAATAGTTATAGCTATACTGATGACTTACATAGGACTGAACGGGCTGCTGGAAGGCCAGCTACAAACCATGAACATACCCAGCGCTGGCTTAAGCATCATTACTACCAATAATACCGCCCTGCAGCCCGGCTACATCATTTTCATCTGCTTTGTGCTGTATGGCCTAATACTGTCTACTATCCTAAAATCCATTACCCCTTACGACTCACACTAACCCAATCCTCATTCGCAAATATTTAAAAGCATTGAAAACCGAACAACACATACCGCCCACAAAGAAATTCGGCCTTCCTAACATACTACTCATCCTTGGGTTGAGTATACTGTTGTTTGGCGAGGCGTGGTATGGTTATCACCTGCAGGCTTTGTCGGAGCAGCGGGAACAAATAAAGCGCGACTACAGTACGATCAACAGCATTACTTTCGGCCTGTTTTCGGTAGACAAGTGGCGAGATAAGATAAGTGACATCATCAATGGCCAGGTGGATGGCTTCAGTGTAAGTGCTGAGCAAAAGGCAACCTTGCAAAAGCAGGTGGAGCTGCAACTCAATGGCCTGATCAATAAGGAGCTTGCAGACATCAATAAGCCGCAGAAAAGCCTGGTAGGCAAGATCAAAAAGCTGGCCGTAGATAAGTTTGTGGATGAAGACCAGGTACACGCGCAGGTACCTTCATTTGCCAAAACGATAGTGAATAAGATAAGCAGCCCCACCAGCACGGAGCGCATCAAGGATATAGTGAGCAGTAAGGTAAATGAACTGGCTGCGCAAACTTATGACAGCACTTCAGCGGCCGCTACTGCAGTGGCTGCCTACATGTATCATAAATACAACGTAGCAGACTCGGCTCAATTCAGAAAGGAGCTACACTCCAGGCTGGTAACCATCAAGGTGACGAGCTATAATTATATGTACCTGATGCTCGGCTGCGTGCTGGCTGCGCTGCTGCTGTGGCTACTGCTGCGGAACATGGCCCACCTCCACGCCACGCATTTCTTTATGTCGTTATTGTTTGCCCTGGTATTACTGGCCGTGGGCGTAACATCGTCTATAATAGAAGTGGATGCGCAGCTCCAATCCTTCGATTTTTCACTTGCGGGCCAGAACATTACGTTCAACGACCAAGATTTGTTCTTCCAAAGCAAAAGTATCATTGAAATAATACAAAAACTGGTGAAGGAGCCTAAGCCGGATACGATAATAGTGGGTGTATTGATGTTCCTGTTCATTATTATCCTGCCTGTAGTGCGGATCATAGCTAAGGGCATCCATATAATTGGCAATAAAGCACTTGCCGAAAATAAGGTGGTGCTGTACTTAGCTTTTGACTCGGCCAAATGGGATATGGCCGATGTGATGGTGGTGGGTGCGCTGATGACCTATATTGGGCTTAATGGTATTTTAAGGAGCGAGCTTACTGAAATAGAATTTCATACTAATGGGCTCAATACCACTACTGCAAATTTCACTTCACTACAGCCGGGCTATTTTATATTTGTCGGTTACGTGGTCTTCGCAATTATATTGGCGGCCATATTAAACCGCATCAGGCCGCGTGATGCGCGCTGATAAGAGATATATCCTTAACCACCCGCAAGCAGCCGTCTTCTATAGCTGGAAGGTGTTTCACCGATTTTTGATTTGAACAGCCGGTTGAATGCGGCCTCCGATCGGTAGCCCACTTTCTCTGCTATTTCGTTGATGTTTTCTTTGTTCTCCAGCAGCAGCTCGCGTGCTTTTAAAATGCGCCACTCGGTAAGATAAGCCAGGGGCGTATCTTCAAGCAGCGTTTTAAATTCTTTGCAGTATAGCGATCGTGACATGCCGGCAACTGAGGCCAACTGGCTCAGCGTCCAGTCCTTTTCGGGTGCTGAGTGCATGGCGTTTAATGAAGCGCTGATCTTAGGATTTTTAAATGCGCGCAAAAAGCCATGCGCCACATCCCCCTGTTCTATATAGGCCCGTATGATGAGGATAAACACTACTTCTGCCAGCCTGGCCAAAATAAGCTGATTGCCTGCTTTATTTGCTTTTAATTCATCGTTCATAAATGCTGCTGCCTGCTCCAGCCAAAGCCTGATCTCGTTTTGATGCGTATTTATCCTGATCACCTTGGGCAATGCCGCTACAAAAGGGTGTAGTATGGGTGAGGTAAATTCAAAATGGCCACCTATCAGCAGCGTTTCTTCATCATCGCCCCGAAATAAAGGTTGCCCGCATTGCAGCGCCTTCACATACTGCGCAGCAGGCACAGATACATTGTCGGGGTGGCCAAGGATGCGGTGTGCCGCGCCGTGAGGTACGAGTACGAAATCACCCTCGTTCATTTTGATCATTTCCTCGCCGGGTATGCGCACATAGCAGGTGCCCTTCAGCAGCCGCCAGAACTGCGAATACTGATCCTGTGCAATAGCCACACCCCATGGGGCAGTAAAGAGTATCTTTTGGTAAACAACACCTTTAAACTTCAAACTATCCAGAACATCGCTTAGTGCATCCATAAGTTAAAATAAGTACGATTGAGCAAAATTAATGGACTAATTGATACTAATGGTATAGTTGTCGGCTATAATTTTGTACTGTGAAGAAGATTTCATCAAAACATAAAACAGAAATTATGACAACACAACAAGTAGCCAGCCGTTATTACGAGTTGGCCAAACAACAGAAATGGACAGAGATACAGGATGAGCTTTATGGACAAGACGTGGTGAACAAAGAGCCGGAACATGCGGCCGCCTTTGGTGTGCCTACGCTTACCGCGGGACTGGATGCGGTAAAGGCAAAAGGGGAGGCCCGGCGCAAACTGATAGAAGCGATACACGGACAGGAATGCAGCGCGCCCGTGGTGGGCGGTAAATTTTTCAGCGTGTCTATGAGCAGGGATGTAACCTTTATAGGCAGGCCGCGTGTGACCCTCGAAGAGATTGCTGTGTTTGAGGTGCGCGATGGCAAGATCGTTTTGGAGCAATTCTTCTATTAAACAAACAATAAACGTACTAAAGCTCAGCAGTAATGCTGGGCTTTTTCTGTTATCTCTGCCTCTCGTTGTCCCGATCCTTTTTATTTTGAGCAATTTCCTGGCAAAGTTGGTGCTGAAGTAAAACCACTTGCAAAATCGGCACGATAATTGCCATATGTACTTTACCTCAATTTCCCTTTATGAAAAAATATTTTCTTGCCGTAGTTGCGGTTATACTCACCCCGCTTTTATTTTCATCCTGCTACAAAAACTATACTTGTAGCTGTAGCGCTTTGGATACTGTAAATAAGCGGGCTGTACAGTTTAAGCAAACACTAAGCGGGGCGCAAAATGCAGAAAACCGGTGCAGCCAGCAAAGAACCAGCTATACGGATTCCGGTTATACACAGGTGACGTGTGGTGTGCCTATATAATGGCGTTGTTGACCAACATTGCGCAGAGAATAATCCTGATTTATAAATTCGGGGTGTATCTAAGCTTGAATACAGTCTTTTGCCAGCTATACATGCTCAAAATTTTACCTCTCCCTTAAATAACCTGTTACCCTCACGGCACGGGTTTTACACGTATTTGGTTGAAGTTCATTAACCAAAAACGAGCGCCATGAAACAGTCACTATTTCTTTTCGCTATACTGTGCAGTTGCTATAGCAGCCCAGCGCAAAACAATCCTGCTATTCCGCCATTTACAGCCAATCCGTACGGCAATACATTCGGCACCTACAGTTCTACGCCCTTGCCTGCGCAGGTAAGCAATCCTGCCAAGCCTGCGTCACAGCCTATGCCACAGCGTTTCGTTCGCGGGACCAATAAGAACCGTAACTACCGCAGTACTTCTAACGGGACTGATTATAATGATACACGCAATAATCCCGGCAATAATACAAACAACACGAATACTGGCGGCAGCAATTCCAGCCCGGCTACACAGCCGCAAAACAGCAACCTGCCACGGTAGAGGTGTTAATTACCGCCTTCCTGCATGCCACCATTCCTGCGCTGCTGCATCTGCTCTTTGCGTTGCTGCATCATCTGTTGGTATTGCTGGTACTGTGCGCCTGTAAGCACTGCCTGCAGGTCGGCATCTTTATTGCGCTTTATGTCCTTCTTTTCTCCTTTTACATTGTTGCCTTGCGCTGCATCGGCTTGTACATTGGCGGCCTGTCCGGCATAGTACAGCAGTATGTCGTGTACTCTCTGTGTTTGGTCGGGGGTAAGTCCCAGCTTTTTCTGCATCATCTGTGTTTGGCGCTGTGCCCTTTCTTCGGGTGTGCGGTGTTGCATTTGCTGTTGCGCCATAGCTGCCCCTGTAATAAATAAAGCAACTAATGTGCCTTTGGCAATTTTTGAAATGTTCATATGATTTGTTTTAGTGTATATTAGACATTACTAATGGCTGTGGGTTTAATATATTGCTAAAAATGTATTACTACACATCTGCACAAAGTTTTACTGCTCACCGGCACAGATAGCTATTATGCCCATAAAATAGGTAAGCTTTGGGCTAAAACAGGCGAAAACACGTATTGTTTATCTTATATATAGCTATAAAATTGCGTGCTGTTCTTTTAGAAACCGCCATAGTACAGGAATTTATTCCGCAAAGGGCTTTTATTTTTTATATTTAATCCTATATTTGCACCCCGTTGCGCGGATATACTTATATCCGCGCGGTCATTTTATATTGTATTACGAAGATAAATTTAACGAACCCATGCAATTAAAAGGTTTGATCAAGTTTTTTACTGGCGCACTGATACTTATATCATTGTACCAGCTATCATTAACATTGATCGTTAGGAACGAAGAAAAGAAAATGCGTGCCACCGCACTGCGCGCTGCCCTGGCCGAATACCCCGGGGCCACCGGCGATAGCCTGGAGAAACTCACGGATGCCCGCTTCCAGTCTATATCAGACAGTATGCAGGGCGAAGTTATCTTCAGTGTGCCTGTACTTAAAAAGTACACTTACCAGGCAGCTAAGGCAGAAGAACTGAGCCTGGGCCTTGACCTGCAGGGTGGTATGAACGTAACACTCGAGGTAAGCCTTGATGACCTCGTTCGCTCGATGTCCAACAACCCGCATGATGCTGCGCTGAACAAAGCTATTGCTGATGCCAACGCGGCTAAAGCGAACAGCGAAGCCAGCTTTGTTACTTTGTTTGGCGAGGCGTATGAGAAGAACAACCCCGGTGTGAGCCTGGCGTACCTTTTCACCAAGCCTTCTGAGAAAGACATAACACGTAATACTACTAACGCGCAGGTATTGGCCAAGATCAACAGCGAAGCCAAAGATGCCGTGCAGCGCACATACCATGTGATCAGTACGCGTATTGATAAATTCGGTGTGGCTAACCCTAACGTGAACCTCGATGAAAAGAAAAGCATCATCACCGTGGAACTGGCCGGTGTGCATAACCCCGACCGTGTCCGTTCTTACCTGCAGGCTACTGCAAAGCTGCAGTTCTTTGAAACGTATGCAAACGCTGATATTGCACCCCTGCTGGAGCCTGTAAATACGGCCCTCTATAATTACCTCTCTGGTACTCCGGATAGCGCGGGTACTGACTCTGCTAAAAATGCAGCAGTTGCATTGGGTGATACCAGCAAAAACAAATCTGCCAGCGATACTGCCAGCCTTACAGGCCTTATGGCTACAGGCAAGTCTAAGGCAACTGATGCAAGCGGAAAAGTTACCGACTCTGCAAAGTTCAAGCAGGATGAAGCGATCAAGAAAAATCCTTTGTTCGCTGTATTGCATCCCAACCTCGACCAGCAAAACGGAATTGTTAACAGCCCTATTGTAGGCTATGTATCTAAAAAAGATACTGCTAAGCTGGACAAATACCTGGCGCTGGATGTGGTGAAAAATAAATTCCCATCCAATGTACATTTCTGCTACGGCGCAGAAGACAACTCCAGCAAAACAGCACACGACCCTAATGGCGCGGTTCCGTTATATGCTGTTAAAATGCCGGCAGGCGGAGCCGCAAGGCTGGAGGGCGACCACATCACCACAGCCCGTGCCGATTACAGCCCCCTCAATGGCCAGCCCGATGTGAACATGGATATGGACATAAACGGTGCGCGTATCTGGAAAGATATGACCGCCCGCCAGGCTGCTGCAAAAGGCTATATAGCTGTAGTGCTTGATGACCGTGTTTACTCTTGCCCGCACGTAGATAATGAGATCTCATCCGGCAGCACAGAAATTTCAGGTTCCTTCACTGCAGAGCAGGCACAGGATCTTGCCAACATCCTTAAGTCAGGTAAACTGCCCGCACCCGCGCACATTGTGCAGGAACAGGTGGTAGGCCCTACGCTGGGTGTGGAGAATATCAATAAAGGAATGAGTTCACTGGCTATCTCCTTTATACTCATATTCGTGTTGATGCTCGTGTATTACAATACCAGCGGTATCATCGCCAATATCTCCCTTATACTTAACCTTATATTTACAGTAGGCGTGCTTTCTGCGCTACATGCCACGCTTACCATGGCGGGTATTGCAGGCCTTGTACTTACCGTGGGGATGGCGCTCGATACGAACGTGATCATCTTTGAGCGTATCAAGGAGGAGCTAGCCTCCGGGAAAACTTATCAGCAGGCCGTCGCGGATGGCTACAAACGTTCTTATGCGCCTGTACTCGATGGTCACATCACTGTATTGATCACCGCTATCATCCTGTTCATATTCGGCCTTGGCCCTGTGCGTGGTTTTGCCACTACACAGATACTCGGTATCCTGTTGTCTTTGTTCTGCGGTATCCTTGTATCCCGCCTCATCACAGACATCTATACCAAGCGCGAGCGTCACTTTACTTACTTCACCGGCCTTTCAAAAGCCATCTTCCGCAAGTCGCATTTCAAATTTGTTGAGGCGCGTAAGTACACTTATGTGATCACGGTTATCGTATTGCTCATGGGTGCCAGCACTTACTTCACCGGGTTCAACCAGGGTGTGGAGTTTAAGGGTGGCCGTAGCTATACCATTAAATTTGACCAGAAGCTACAGACAGAAGATGTACGCGAAAAGCTGAAATCTTACTTCCTTGGCGAGCGTCCTACTGTGAAGACAATAGGCACTGACAACCAGCTGAACATCACTACTTCTTACCTCATCACCAAGCCGGGTGACAATGTAGAGCAGGAAGTGCAGACACAATTGTACAATGGCCTGATCAAGGAGCACCTGATACCGGAAGGCACCAGTGTCGCTGTATTCAACACCAAGTATGTGCAAAGCTCTGAAACAGTACTCCCTACCATATCTGATGATCTGAGAGATGGCGCTATATGGGCTACGGTACTGTCGCTTATCGCTATCTTCCTCTACATACTGGTGCGTTTCCGCAAATGGCAGTATTCACTCGGTACGCTGCTGTCTTTGCTGCATGACGTTTGCCTTACGCTCGCTGTGTTCTCTTACTTCCGCAACAAAGTACCGTTCGCACTGGAAATAGATCAGCACTTCATCGCGGCTATACTTACCGTTATCGGCTTCTCGATGAATGACACGGTTATCGTATTCGACCGTATCCGTGAGTACTTCCGCAAGTCGCCAAACGAAAGCAAGACCAGCGTTATCAACCGCGCCATCAACGATACACTGAGCCGTACCATTATGACATCGCTTACCGTATTCGTAACCTTGCTTATCCTCTTTATCTTTGGTGGTGAGGCTACCCGCGGTTTCTCCTTTGCAATGCTGATCGGTGTATTCACCGGTACTTATTCTTCTATCTTCGTGGCCGCACCGGTACTCGTGGATATGGATAAGAAAGATACCCTGAAAGCCGAAGTGGACAGGGAATCGCATATTGAAGAGCTGAAGAAGCTGGCTTAATACAACAATAAGAATATCCTATACCAACCGCCCCGGCAATGCCGGGGCGGTTTTTTGTTTTAATTTCTCCTACATTTGCAATTCGTATGAAAACATTGCTCGAACATTTTGGCAGGATCATCCTCATGATAAAGGGTGGTTTTACCAGGCCGGAAAACCTGAAGGTATACTGGATAGAGTTTATGGAGCAATGCAGCGATATTGGCATACGCTCGTTGCCCATCGTACTCATCATATCCATATTCCTGGGCATGGTGCTTACCATACAAACATCTTACCAGCTCGTAAGCCCCATCATCCCCAAAACGGTAGTGGCGGCCATTGTGCGCGATTCTACCATACTCGAGTTATCGCCCACGGTTATCTGCATAGTGCTTGCGGGTGTAGTAGGCTCCAAAATAGCATCGGAGCTGGGCAACATGCGTGTAAGCGAGCAGATAGACGCATTGGAGATCATGGGCATCAACACCAAGACCTACCTTGTACTCCCCAAAATACTTGCCGCAATGATCATGGTTCCTTGCCTCATCATTATCTCCATAGCCGTGAGCATATGGGGTGGCTACCTGGCAGGGCTGTTTTCGCACATCCTTTCGCGCCAGCAGTTCTTCCTAGGGCTTACCACCGGCTTCTTGCCCTACAACCTGTTCTTTGCCATGATCAAAGCATTTACTTTTTCGCTCATCATCTCTATCATCCCATCCTACTACGGCTATTATGTAGAAGGCGGCGCGCTGGAGATAGGCCGCGCATCCACCACCTCAGTGATCGTAAGCTGTATTCTCATTCTCTGTGCCGATTACGGCCTGTCGCTGCTGTTATTGTAGCACAATAGTTTAGCTAAAATTATCAATACTAAAAGCCCTTCGCGCATGCTGCACGAAGGGCTTTTTCATGCGCCATTATAGGCGCATACGGGAAAAATACCCTTTTTATTTCCTGAATAATACGGGATCAGCCCGCAGGTTTGCGCTGCAATTTTACAGCACATTCTAAAACGCTGTACAATGAACAACACAACCTCACACACAACCTTTGGTATTGGCCTTACCCCCCGCGAGCGGGAAGTCCTCACCTGCATTGCCGATGGCCTCAGCACCAAGCAGATAGCCGGCAAGCTATTCATCAGCCACTACACAGTAGCCAACCACCGCAAGAACATGCTGGCCAAGCTCGGTGCCAAAACCAGCGCCCAGCTTGTGCGGCAAATGTACTCGTACGCCCTCAACTAAGAAATGGCTATAAATAGCCATTGTGGGCACAGCGGTCATTTTTCAATTTTACACTTAAACCGGGAAGCCGAAAACGGGATCATAGAGTAGGCGATGAAATTTTATTTTTTATGAAAATGTCAATTAATAGAATAACAATTATACTTTCATTTTTCTTTATCCATAGTTTTGCTTATTGCCAAACCAATAATTCTTCCTCGGTAAATGATCATCTCGTAGAAATAAGTAATGGAAAGTTGTTAGTAAATGAAAAACAGAAGGATGCTAAATTACACGGTATAAAACGCAATATATCAGATACTGTTCAGACAGATGAACACATCAAAGCAAGAAAAATAAAGTTAAGTAACGCATTACATTCTCCGCAAGCTAAATCGAACACAATCAGTCCGAATTCAGATATTGCTCTCACATCATCGTTTAATCATACTGATGCCACATCGCAACTCAGCGGGACTTCGAAGCTTGGATTCACTTATAATCTTAGCGCAAAACAAACAGTGTCAGGGAGCGATTCGACGGCTATCCCACTCAACTTGGATGGTATTACATCCGGATCGATAATAAAATTAAGCTTTCAAAATAACACGGTGAACAATAAAAAAGTGTTTGGTCTTTTCTATAATTGTTCATTTACCTATAATCCCAAAACATACAGTTATGCAACAGATTCATTTAGCTTATCACAAAAAAGCTCTGTCAAGAATAATTGGAGTATCAGCGGTACGATAGGATATGTTTTTACGTGGGGGAAAAATGGCAATTGGACCAATTTATTCTCGATTAATTACGAATACGCCAACGCTTTTAAAAGTGCTGGAGATATGAGTTTTATTGCTCCATTTGGTACAAGTAAAAATTTCTACACAATAAATGATTTAGCGTTTGGCACCCCTAAAATGCAACAAACTAACGTCGGTACATTTGAGTGGAAGTCAGGCTTTGGAAATGAAAGTACAAATACGTATAAATTAGGCTGGGCAATTGACATCTCCTATAGTGATCAACAAAAGTATGCAATTCAACTACCTATTTATTTCATAAATGGGAACTACAATAAAACGACTGCGCTGGAAGGTGGTATAAGGTTAGGATATACAAACAACACGAATAATTCTTCCGGTGTGCCTACTGTTGAGTTGTTTGTTACAACGCCATTTCAAATTCTAAACGATCTTACGCAATAAGGCATATTATTATTCCACAAAAAAATCCCCCGGAAAACCTTCCGGGGGATTTTGTATTAGTGTGTTGAGATTGATTAATTCATGAACTGGGGCATCAGCTCTTCAGCCAGCTTTTCCAGTTTCTTCAGGCCATCTTCAGGCAGTGCGCCTTTCTTGAATTCTTTCAGTACATCAGGCAGTTTCAGTTCCATCTGCTGTATGAAGGTTTCTTCGAAGGCTTTCACGTTCTTTACAGGCACTTTACGGATGAAGTTGTTGGTGCCGAGGTAAATGATCGCTACTTGTTTTTCCACGCTGTAAGGGCTGTACTGGGCTTGTTTCAGTATCTCCACGTTACGGCTACCCTTGTCGATGATGTTCTTGGTTGCAGCATCCAGGTCGCCACCGAATTTAGAGAAGGCTTCCATCTCGCGGAAGAGGGCCTGGTCCAGTTTCAATGTACCTGCTACCTTCTTCATTGATTTGATCTGCGCGTTACCACCCACACGGCTCACGGAGATACCCACGTTGATCGCAGGGCGTATGCCGGAGTTGAACAGGTTCGACTCCAGGAATATCTGTCCGTCAGTGATCGAGATCACGTTAGTAGGGATATAAGCGGATACGTCACCTGCCTGTGTTTCGATGATCGGCAGTGCGGTAAGCGAACCACCACCTTTCACCATATGCCTGATGCTCTCAGGAAGGTCGTTCATTTTCTTAGCTACTTCGTCATTGTTGATGACCTTGGCAGCACGTTCCAGCAAGCGGCTATGCAGGTAGAATACGTCACCGGGATAAGCCTCACGGCCCGGCGGGCGGCGCAACAGCAGCGATACCTCACGGTAAGCCACGGCCTGCTTGGAAAGGTCGTCAAATATAACCAGCGCCGGACGGCCTGTATCACGGAAGAACTCGCCTATCGCAGCGCCCGCAAACGGAGCGTAGAACTGCAATGGTGCAGGCTCAGATGCAGAGGCTGCAACGATGGTAGTATAGGGCATAGCGCCGTTATCTTCCAGTGTTTTCATCACCTGTGCAACAGTTGATGCCTTCTGGCCGATAGCTACATATATGCAATACACAGGCTTGCCCGCCGCATGAAATTCTTTTTGGTTGATGATCGTATCTACGCAGATAGCGGTCTTACCGGTCTGGCGGTCGCCGATTACCAACTCACGCTGTCCGCGGCCGATAGGGATCATCGCGTCTATCGCTTTGATACCTGTCTGCAACGGTTCTTTTACTGGCTCACGGAATATAACGCCCGGCGCTTTACGCTCCAGCGGCATTTCGTACAGGTCGCCTTTCAGCGGTCCTTTGCCATCAATAGGCTCGCCCAGTGTGTTCACCACGCGGCCTACCATGCCTTCGCCTACCTTGATAGAAGCGATCTGGTTGGTGCGGCGCACACGGTCGCCCTCGCGGATCTCCATGTAATCACCCATCAGTACCACACCTACATTATCTTCTTCCAGGTTCAGCGCTATCGCTTTTACTCCGTTGTCGAACTCCACAAGCTCGCCCTGGCGAACGCTTGTAAGGCCATATACGCGGGCTATACCATCACCTATCTGGAGTACAGTACCTACTTCTTCCAGGTTGGTAGCGCCGTTGGTGTTGCTCAGCTGCTGGCGTAATATCGCCGAGATCTCGTCTGGTTTAATATCAACCATATTGTCTGTTATTTAAAAAGCCTGCCTCGCGGCAGAGGTTAAAATTTATAAATCGTTACTTATAATTTGTTTACGTAGCTGTTGTCCGTTACCCGCGCCCTCACGTCACTCAGGTGCTTACGGATACTGGCATCATATTGCTTATCCTGGAACTCCAGTACAAAGCCACCGATCAGTTCTTCATTCACTGCCGTCGTCAGCTCTATCGTTCCTTCCGGCAGGTATGTTGCCACCTTAGCCTGTATAGTGCCTGCTATAGCAGGGCTGATGGCCGCCGCTGTGGTGATCTTTACCAATCGGATGTTCTTCAGCTCGTTATACTGTTCTGTGAAGGCTACTGCTATCTCCGGGAGGTTCAGCTCACGGCCTTTGGATACGATAAGGTCAAGGAAAAGGGACGTAAAGTTATTGATATGCGCTTTCAGTATCTGGTTGATGATACTCAGCTTCTTATCGCCGCTGATCACCGGGCTGCGCAGCATCGAAGTGAAATCAGGGCTCTTGGTGCAGATGTTGTTGATCAGCTGCATGTCGGCAAGCACCGCATCGAGGCAGTTCTTTTCCACAGCAAGGTCCAGCAATGATTTCGCGTAGCGATGGGCAAGACGGGGGTTAAGCATAGTTTCTTTTATTTGGCAAGTTCTGTTTGGTCATTCGATCACCGGGCAATCAGGAAGCTCATTAAGCACATTCCTACATTGGCGGATTTGGCATATTCTAGTTCAGCTTGATGTCTTCAGCAAGCATCTTCATATAAGTTTCCTGTCCTTCTGCGGCGCTCAGCTGCTTGCGGATTATTTTTTCTGCTACTGATACAGCCAGCAGGCCTATCTCATTCTTCACTTCAGTCATCGCTGCGTTCTTCTGCTGCAATATCTGCTGCTGCGCGTCTATGATTATTTTATTGGCTTCGGTCTTGGCCATCTCTTTGGCTTCGCCAATGATGCGGTCCTTCATATCCTTAGCTTCGCGCAGCATCGTGGTGCGCTCTTCGCGCGCCTGTACCAGCAGCTTTTCGTTCTCAGACTGCAGCTGGCTCATTTCTGTCTTTACACGCTCGGCGGTAGCTATAGAATCAGCAATTCCTTTTTCGCGGTCGCCCAGCGAGCTAAGGATAGGTTTCCATGCAAACTTGCGCAGGATAAGGAATACAGCAAGGAATGCTATGAGCGTCCAAAAGAATAAACCGAGTTCCGGGGTCAGCAGATCCATATTTCTTGTATTTAAACCCCCACCCCTAAAGGGGAGAAGAGCATGGTTATTGATTAAAGTTATTTTCAATTACCTCAAACCTAAGAGAAAGCCCCTTTAGGGGTTTGGGGTTTTTAATTTTATTTTTAGTTACCTCAAACCTAAGGGAAGCCCCTTTAGGGGTTTGGGGTTTTGTAAAAAATAACTGCATCCTCTGCCCTCTGCGTTGGATGCAGTTATTGGTTTCTTTGAGGCTACTAAACGAAGATAGCGAGGATGCCTGCGATTACCGCAAACAGGGCCACACCTTCCACGAACGCAGCAGTCAGGATCATGTTAGCGCGGATATCGCTCATAGCTTCGGGCTGGCGAGCGATAGCTTCTACCGCGCCTTTACCGATCTGGCCAATACCTACGCCTGCGCCCAATGCAGCAATACCTGCACCTACCGCGCCACCTGCTTTAGCCAGGTCACCGGCTAACATAATTGTGTTCATTAAAACGGACATGTTATTATGGATTTTGATTAAAAAAACTAAGTTGTCATTACATTATTATTGCTTCCTCATGGTGTCCATGTTCATCATGCGCATGGCCTTCCTCTATCGCCTGTCCTATGAACACTGCTGTGAGGTTGGCAAAGATGAATGCCTGTATCACCGCTACCAGCAGCTCAAGCATGAACATGAATATAGAGAACGCCAGGGAAACTATTACAAAGCCACCACCCACATACACATTCATCAAAGCGAAGATGAAGATCAGGCAGATAACGCTCAATATCACGATGTGGCCCGCCAGCATGTTGGCGAAAAGACGTATCATCAATGCCACAGGCTTAATGCAGAGCGACATTACCTCGATAAGCACCAGCAGGCACTTCACCAGGAACGGCACATTAGGCGGGTTCAGCAGGTGGCCCCAGAAATGCTTGTTGCTGTTGGCCATCATTACTACGAAGGCTACCAGCGCCAGGCAGGCTGTAACTGCTATGTTGCCTGTGAAGTTAGCGCCACCGGGCAACAGGCCCAGCAGGTTATTGATCCAGATAAAGAAGAATATAGTAAGCAGCAGCGGCATGAACCTCAGGTATTTCTTACCGAGGTTTGGGCGGGCTACTTCGTCGCGAATAAAGATTACCAGCACCTCTACGAAGTTCTGAAAGCCTTTAGGAGCGGCGATCTTATCGGTCTTGTATTTTTTTGCTGCGCTGGTCATAGCCCACAGCAGGATGAACACACCTATAAGCATGGAAAGCACATTCTTGGTGATAGACAGATCATAAACTTTAGAGCCGTCCACTGCCAGTACTTTTTCTTTCATGTTCTTTTCAATGTACAGGCCGTTGTACACATTGCTGATCCTTTTGCCATCAGCGTCTTTATGCCATTCTTCAAATTTGTTGGAAGAAAAGAAAGACAGGCCGATGCCCGGCTGGTAAATGATCATGGGTAAAGGAGAGGCGTATGGATGCTCGGTGCCATCAGCATTTTTGAGACTGAACCAATGCCATTCGTGCGAATCTGATACGTGGCCGAACACCAGTTCGGTGATGTTGATGCCTTTCTTTTCGGCAGGGGCAGGCGCAGCTTCTGCCGATGTGGGTGCTGTATTTTCCTGCGATTGCGCAAATGCACTACCCACAGACAAAGAAAGCCCAAAAACCACTACGAATAAAGAAAAGATACGTTTATAACTCATCACCACCTCGAAATTTTGCGCGAAGATATGAGTTTTCTCCTCAAAAACCATTCTTTTTTGAGAGAAAAATGCAGTAATTATCTGTAAATGAGGTTGTAAGCGTGTAAATACTTGAATTGGAATAAACAGTATAATAGGCTACTTCTTAAATATATTATACTTCATGATACAGTAAATCGCCCTGAAGCCATCTTTCCAGCCTATTTTCTTGCCTTCTTCGTAGGTGCGGCCATAGTAGGAGATGCCTACCTCGTAAATACGCACCTTGGGTACACGGGATATTTTGGCAGTTACTTCCGGCTCAAAGCCAAAGCGTTTTTCTTTCAGTTCTATTGCCTGTATGATCTCCCGTCTAAAAACCTTGTAGCAGGTTTCCATATCGGTGAGGTTCAGGTTGGTGAGCATGTTCGATGCCCTGGTGAGCCATCGGTTGCCTATAGAGTGCCAGTAAAACAGTATGCGGTGCGGGTTGCCGCCTATAAAGCGGGAGCCGTACACCACATCGGCAAAGCCATCCAGCAGGGGCTTCAGCAGCATATTGTATTCTTCCGGGTCATATTCCAGGTCGGCATCCTGTATGATCACATAATCGCCGGTGGCCTTTTTAATGCCGGTATGCAGCGCAGCGCCCTTGCCCATATTCACTTCATGCTTGTAGTAAGTGATGGGCAGGTCGGTGTTTGCGGCTTTGTACGCCAGTATAGATTCTTCGGTATTGTCTTTAGAGCAGTCGTTGACAATGATCAGCTCCTTCTGCATACCCGCTACCAGCTGCACAGCCTTTACCTTATCCAGTATCCGGTGTATGGTGGGGCCTTCGTTATAAGCGGGTATCACAATAGACAATGTGGGCATCAGCAGAGTATTTGACTGCAAAATACAATTTCGTCGGCTTATTCAGTACATAAAATGTACGGAAAGGAAATTTTATTGCACGTTCTTACAGCTATCATTCTCCCACACATAATCCGGTATCACCGAAATATCAGGTGTGTGCCTTAGTTCCAACTGGCCATCGAGATCTATGATGATGTGCGTTCTTATGGTATCGGCAATGGCGCATTTGGGGTAGGGATAGGTAACGTCGTACCACACCTTTATACCGGCAAAGTTGCCGGTGGTATAGGTACTGTCTTCCCAGGGCAGCATGGTGTACTTCAGTTTGCCCTTCCTGTTGGTATAAGTATATGTGGAGTATGCTCCCGTGCCGGGTACCCATTTGCTGTGCGCGAGTATATCGTGCCGTGTATACGCCAGCAGAAAGCTGTCTGCCCGGTGTTGTATAGTGGTACGGGTGTATTGCTGGGCGTGCAGCAAAGTGGGGGCGAGTAGGAGAATGAGGAGCAGGTTTTTCATGTGTGTTTAGGCATCAAATATTATCCCCTTATTTAGCACTCTTATGCAAATGTACCTCCGCCAGGGACTTTCTGGTCATCTCTTTCACTTCCTCCCATGTATACGTCTTTACTGTACCGCTCTCCATTTCTTTTATCCTGCGATCCATTTCTTTAACGAAGTCCTCATCTTCCCAAATGTCGTTCATTGGTTTTAGATTTATCGCTTACTCGCGAGCTTTTGGCTAAAGCCACTCGTGTTACTTTTCAACCACGGCTTAAAAGCCGTGGCAACTGGCAGTTATAAGAGGCTTATACAAATTTAAGGAATTCAGTTTATACAAAAAAACCGCCCATCCTTTCAGATGGGCGGCTATATCATTTAGCAAAGGCTATGATTAGAGTGCCATATCGGCATCATCGCTCGCGCTTACCTGTGGGGCAGCTTCGTTGCTTGCCTCTGCTTTGTTGTCATTGTTGTGCTCGCGTGCAGGGCGGTCTGTGCGCGGGCCACGATCGTTATTGCGTGGGCCACGGTCGTTGCCACCGCTACGGCGATCGCCACCACTGCGGCGGTCATCGCCACCTTCGCGGCGCTCGCGTGGTGCCGGTTCCACATAGCCATCAGGCTTTGGCATCAGCACTTTGCGGCTCAGGCGCAGCTTGCCCGTCTTAGGGTCTGTGCCAGTGAGCTGTATCTTGATCACATCACCTTCTTTCAGCACACCATCGAGGTTTTCGAGGCGCTTCCAGCTTACTTCAGAGATGTGCAGCAAGCCTTGTTTGCCCGGCATAAATTCTACGAATGCGCCGAAAGGCATAATGCTCTTCACGGTGCCTTCGTATGTAGCGCCTATCTCAGGTATAGCTACTATATTACGGATGCGGGTAAGGGCAGCGTCAATGCTCGCCTTGTTGGCAGAGAATATCTTGATGATGCCTTGTTCACCCACTTCTTCAATATTTATTTTAGCGCCTGTTTCACGCTGCATTTCCTGTATGATCTTACCGCCAGGGCCTATGATAGCGCCTATGAACTCACGGTCTATAGACAGCTGCTCGATGCGTGGTGCCTGTGGTTTCAGTTCAGCACGTGGTGCAGGTACACATTGGTACATCGCATCCAGTATGTGTAAGCGGCCGCGTCTAGCCTGCTCCAGCGCCTGCATCATTACTTCCATGCTCAGTCCGTCGCACTTGATGTCCATCTGTATGCCACAGATGCCATCGCGGGTGCCGGTAACTTTAAAGTCCATATCGCCCAGGTGATCTTCATCGCCCAGGATGTCTGTAAGCACGGCAAATTTACCGCCTTCAGCGATCAGGCCCATCGCCACACCACTTACGTGCTTGGTGAAGGGAACGCCGGCATCCATCAGCGCCATAGAGCCTGCGCATACAGTAGCCATTGAAGAAGAACCGTTTGATTCGAGGATATCAGATACCACGCGTACGGTGTATGGATAATCAGCAGGCATCATCTGCTTCAGCGAGCGGTTGGCAAGTGCGCCGTGGCCCACTTCCCTGCGGCTCTGGCCGCGCATCATCTTCACCTCGCCTGTAGAGAACGGCGGGAAGTTGTAATGCAGTATGAATTTCTGGTAGTCTGATGTTGCGGCAGTTTCCAGCAGCAATTCATCGTCAGTAGTACCGAGGGTAACTGTAGTAAGTGATTGTGTTTCGCCACGTGTGAACAGCGCGCTGCCATGCGGAGAAGGCAACAGGTCTGTTTCCAGTGTCAGCGGGCGCACCACTTCCAGGGTACGGCCATCGAGGCGCACCTTTTCGTTGATCATCATTTCGCGGATCACTTTCTTTTCGAGGTCGTGGAAGTACATGCCGATGAGGGCTGCGTCTTCCGGCTTCATTTCTTCTTCAGCAATGCTCAGTTTGAAGTCTTCTCTCACTTTCTTGAAAGCATCTCCACGCTCGTGTTTGCCCAGTGCGCCCTTGGCTACATTGTATATAGCTGTAGTGCCGTAGGCAGCTATGCGCGCTTCCAGCTCAGGGTTAGTGTATGGCTTTGCATATTCACGTTTAGCTGTTATGCCCACTTTTTCGCGCAGTTCGTGTTGCAGCTTCACTTGTTCTTTAATGGCGGCATGTCCCACTTCTATTGCTTTCAGCAGGCCTGCTTCGTCGCACTCCTTGCCTTCGCCTTCCACCATCATTATGTTAGTGGCAGTAGCTGCTACTATTATATTGATGTCGGCTGTTGCCAGTTCGGCGCGGCTTGGGTTTACTTTGTATTCGCCGTTGATCCGTACTACACGTACTTCAGAGATCACTTCCTGGATCGGAATGTCCGATACAGCCAGCGCTGCTGATGCTGCGAGGCAAGCCAGCGCATCGGGCATCACTTCTTCATCCGAAGAGATCAGTGATACCAGCACCTGTACTTCGCACAGGTAATCATCAGGGAACAATGGGCGCAATGCGCGGTCTATAAGGCGTGAGGTGAGTATTTCGTAATCGTTGAGGCGTGCTTCGCGTTTGAAGAAAGAACCGGGGATGCGGCCTGCTGATGCAAACTTCTCCTGGTAATCAACGCTCAATGGGAAAAAAGACTGGCCGGGTTTCGGCTCTTTGGAGGCTACTACTGTAGCCAGGATCATACATTTGCCCTGGCGCACAACTACGGCGCCATCAGCCTGGCGGGCCATTTTGCCCGTCTCAATGGATATTTCGCGACCGTCGTTCGATTTGAACGATACGGAAATCGGATTTGGTGTCATACATCAAATAATTTAAGTCGGATGAAACTAAAATTAAGACAACCCACAGCACACACGTAGGTAATGCAAGGGGATGCCTTATCTTTTTTAAATAACAATTCCCAACCAATAGTTGGGAATTGCTTAATAGCGTTGCTTATTTACGTAAGCCAAGCTTTTCCAGCAGGCCACGATAAGACGTGAGGTTGTTATGGCTCAGATATATTAATAACCTTTTACGGCGTCCTACCATCTGCATCAATCCGCGATTGCTTGAAAAGTCTTTTTTATTAGTCTTCAAGTGGTTGGAGATGTGGTTGATACGCTCTGTGAGCATAGCGATCTGCGCTTCGATAGATCCCGTATTGGTTTCTGCTCCACCGAAGGTTTTGAAAATGTTTGCCTTTTTTTCAGCTGTAAAATGAGACATTGTGAATCAAAATTTTAAAATAAAAATATATTTGGAGGGCAAAAATAGGAAAAAAAATGGGAATAAACAGGATTTAGCTGTATCAATTTATTATTTCTTCCACTTATTGCTTTTTTTACATCATTTTCCGCCCTTCATAGCCTGGTAAAAATTATTATCTATTTGGGTATATCCAAGGCTTATGGCCTTTTCAACATCCTGTGCCGCCGCCGCATTATTATGCTTTTGGGCATAAGCGAAGGCGCGGGCATAATACACCTCGCCCATAGTGGGGTTGAGGGCCAGGCAGCGCTCAAAATCCTGCATGGCCTCATCGGTGCGGTGCAAGCGGGTTAGCAGGCGGCCCCGGTTCAGGTAGGGTGGTATCATATCAGCATTCTGGGATATGGCTATCGCATAATGCACCAGCGCCGAGTCGGACTGGTGCATCATATCAAATAAGTTGCCCAGATTACTGTGTGCTTCCGGGAAGTATGGTTTCAACTTTAGTGCCGTATGGAAGCAGTAGGCTGATGAATCAAAGTTGCGGGAGATGGCAGATATAATGGCCAGCCCCAGGTAGGCATTGGCATCTTCATCACTTGCTTTCAGCGACAGGGCCTTGTAGTAGTTCCGTTTTGCATCTGCAAATTTATTCACGCTCCGCTCCAGCTCGCCGAGGGAAATGTAGGGGTTAGCAAAGTC
>CAIVKT010000215.1 GCA_903906615.1 uncultured Bacteroidota bacterium
AAAAAGCAATGTAAGCAGCAAGATGAGGAATATAATGAGATTGTAGGCAAATGATCCCTGGCTATGCTCGCCGGATAATATCCAGGCACACACCAACATCATCACCACCGTGCCTATCTCCACAGTGAACATCACCGGGTTCCTGTATTGATACTTGGGATTGAGCTTGATGAAAGACTGCTTAACAGCTTCCAGCACCAATTCCTTTTTAAACAGCCCTTCTTTACCGTCGTTTTTCATTGTTCATATTTTAAACCCCTGCCCCTAAAGGGGTGTACTGCAGTCAAGGGCGTTCGGTTTAGTTTTTTTGTTTCTTTTTACTTTCCGATTTTATATTGTTTATCTCTTTTCCAAAAGCTAAATGTCTTATTCTTATAGCACTCCCCTCTAGGGGCCGGGGGTTTAGTGTGGGGTTTTCATCCATTCTGCAATAGGCCCCAACGCCAGCGCAGGGAAGAATGCAAGCGCAGCTATGATCACCTTTACTGCAAAAACCAACAAACCAAATGTACCGGTATCTGTTTTAAGCGTACCATTGCTCACCGGGATAAATTTCTTTCCTGCAAGCAAACCGGCTATAGCTACCGGCCCTATGATGGGCAGGAACCGCGAGAAAAGCAATACAATACCGGTGCTTATATTCCAGAAAGGATTGTTATCGGCGAGGCCCTCAAACCCACTGCCATTATTTGCTGATGAAGAGGTGTATTGATACAACATCTCGCTAAAACCATGATAAGAAGGGTTATTGAGCCAGCCGCTGGCATTATGCTTGCCTGCCGCATCGGCAAACCACCAGCCCATATTGGTATCATGTGCCGTTAAATAACTGGCAATAGCCGTACCGGATAGTATGAGAAAGGGATGGAACAATGCTATGATCATGGCTATTTTCATTTCCCGCGCCTCTATCTTTTTGCCCCCGAATTCCGGTGTGCGCCCCACCATCAGGCCGCCAATAAACACTGCCAGTATCACATAAATAAAGAAGTTCAAAAACCCTACACCCACGCCTCCGTAAAATGAATTGATCATCATGCCCAAAAGCATATTCATACCCGATACGGGCATATAACTATCGTGCATAGCATTTACCGATCCTGTGGAAATCACCGTAGTAGCAATACTCCAGAATGCAGATGCGGTAGCGCCAAACCGCACCTCCTTGCCCTCCATATTGCCTCCGGGCTGCGCAATGCCCATATGGGCGATATACGGATTGCCATGCACCTCTGTAATAACAGCAGGAACTACCAGTACCAGGAAGCCCACTGTCATCACACTCCAGAACACCCATGCCAGCCTCTTTTTGTTGCAATAAAAACCAAAGGCAAATACCATCGCAAAGGGCAGTAGTATCTGGGCTATCATCTGCACGATGTTGGAAAAATAAGTAGGATTCTCAAAAGGATGTGCGGAGTTAGCTCCAAAAAAACCGCCACCATTAGTGCCCACATGCTTTATAGCTACAAATGCCGCCACCGGCCCACGGCTCACATGCATCGTATCTCCCTGCAATGAGGTCATGGTATCTATGCCTTTAAAGGTCATAGGCGTGCCTTCAAATAAATGAATTGTGGCAACAAGGATACAAACAGGCAAAAGAATACGTGTGCAGCTCTTCAGGAAATAGTTGTAAAAGTTGCCCAGCTTGTCTGTCGTCCTGTCTTTGAGCGCATTAAATACTACAGCTGCCGCTGCCAGCCCCGTACCTGCCGATACAAATTGCAGGAACATCAGCCCGAATACTTGCGAGAAATAAGATACACCTGTCTCACCGCTATACTGCTGCAGGTTACAATTCACCAGGAAGGAGATCGCAGTATTCCACGCCAGGTCTGGTGTCATGTTCGGGTTATGGTCCGGGTTCATCGGCAGCCAGCTTTGGTTGAGCAGGCAGAACATAGCCCAGAAAAACCAGATCAGGTTGAGCGTAAGCAATACAACCAAATGCTGCTTCCAGTTCATTTCCTTTACCGGGTCTATGCGGGATGCTTTAAAGAATAGTCTTTCGATTGGATTGAAAATAACATCGGTCCATACGCCCTGCCCGCCATATACCTTAGCAATATACCTGCCTAAAGGCACTGCCAGCAGCAATGTGGCCACAAACATCACAACAACTCCCAGTATCTGAGGTTCCATATAAATGATTTATCAGCTAAAATTTTTCAGGTTTAATTAATACATAGACCATATAAACAAACGTCAATACAGCTATCACAAATAAGGCTACCATACAAGTTGATTTTAAATCACAGGTTACTTCATTGTTTTTGAATACAAATAATTCACCTTAAAAGTGTGGTACTTTGTGTCATAAATAGCCACGTCATCTGCACTGAAATACTG